>NC_017507.1 GCF_000166295.1 Marinobacter adhaerens HP15 | reverse complement strand
TGCAGCAATCCTGCCAGGAAGCTGGCACGGGCATTACCGTAGTCACCTTCTTCCAGGTAAATCAGGCCCAAATACAGGTAGACCATAGCCCGTTCGTAAGGCTCGCCTTTGAAGTCCTTTTCCGCTTCTTCATACCAGATGCTGCGGGCCTTACGGGCGGCGTCGGAGTCAGCGTAAACATTCTCGATCTCCAGGCGGGCCTGGGTCAGAGTGTTCTTCGCCTCCTGTCGATAGCCTGCCCTATAGGCCTTGATCCCGATTTCCATGAGGTTAAGGACTTTGTTTCGTTGTCCTTCCTCGAACAGGTTCTCGAAATCGGCCCGAAGAACCTCGGGCTTGCTCGCTACAAGCGACGTTTCGGCCGGTGCCAATGTGGCCCGATCATACACTTTCGGTCCGCTGGCACAGCCGGCCAGTGTGCCGGCGATGGCGGTCGCCAGTGCCGGCCTCAGCCAGGTCTTATCGGTAAACCACATTGTCACGGGCCGCCTTTCTCATCTCATAGAGTCCACTCCAGACAATGGTGCCCAGCTCAAGATCGACCATCTCGAAGGTCACCTGGCTGTAACGGGACTGGGTTCCGGTGTTGCGATCAATCGCGTCCAGCGAAGAGATACGGCCTCCCAGGCGGAAATCTGCGCCGGCCTGGGCAGCGGTTTGGCGAATGGTGCCGCCATCAACGGCGCCATCTCGTTTGAGATCCCGCTCTTTCTGGACCATGTCGGAGAAGTGGCGACCAACGAAGACCATGCGTCCGTTCGCAGCGCGGTTCAGCTCAATGCGCAGGCGATCTGTCAGCATGTTGGTGTTGATAACCGAGGTGCTCTCGTTCTTGATGTATTCATTGTCGATGATGATTCGCGGTGGCGTCGAACGGCCGGTGAGCATGGGGTTTGCCAGCATGTCACGCATCATCTGGTCGGTCATGGCGACCACGTCCTGGCTTTCGATGCCGACACCGCCCACGCTGCCGGTGGTGGAAACGTCCTCGTAGACACTCGGCTTGCCCTGAACGTTTTCAATTTTGCTGGCACAGCCCGAGAGAAACCCGGAGGCAAGCGCTACAGCGCAGACCAGTTTCAAATGATTCTTGGTAAACATGTATATCTCCAATTATTTCAGTAGGCACTCGCGAGGGCTTCTGCCAGCTCCGGGTAGATCTGTCGGGTGGCTTCCATGGCATCCTTGAAGTTGCCGGTGTGGCCGTATTTGGCTTTCAGATAGCGAGCCATGGAATGGATGTCATCAAAACTCCGATCTGAAGAGGCACGAATCGCTTCCCAGCCACCCGAGGCACTGATCGCAGTTTCACGGCCTGCGGACTTGCCTATCTCGGCACCTATGGCACCACCCAGAAAGCTGCCGACGAAAGGTACCTGCTCCAGAGCTTTTTCACCCGCATAGGCACCTGCTGCTGCTCCGAGCCCAGTGCCGACAGTTGCGCCGATATTGGCACTGATGGCGGAATTCACCCATTCCGCAAGGACGTCATCGCTGGTGTAGGGGCTGAGGAATTTACCCTGATTGTCCTGCCGAACCAATTGTTCCAGCAATTCCTCTTCGGTGGGAATACGAATGTTGCCGCTGTCATCGCGTAGTTTGCCTGTTTTTGCGGCGGCCAGCAGTTGAGCAGAGGGAGCCTCATTGGTCATACGATCCACGAGCCCTTCGGGCAGGCCCGCTTCTTTCAATGTCTCCCGGTGCGCCCGGGTCATACCGGTGTAATAACCGGACTGAACATCGCCACTCTGGTCTGGATAGGCGTTAAGCATGCGGACCAGTAACTGATCGGCGTCGGTTCCGTCGGCGAGCTGTGTCTTCAGATCTATGCCACGCAAACCTTCCGGTCCGATCAGCCAGGCCTGATAGCGAGCAGGTAGCAGGTCAACGTAGCCGGGCACCTGGCTGTTGGCCGCGTGATAGGCAAGCGTGTTGGTTTCGGGAGCCAGGTCAATCAGTCTGAGAACAGCCGACGGGCGATAGACAGAGTTCGCTCCTCCGGCTTTCAGGTAGGCTGCAATCTCGGCGGCGGTCTCGGGGTTTGCCTGCTCGAATTCGCGGCGCTGCCCATCGATGAGTGCCAGAACACTGTCCTTGTGATGGTTGGTGATGAAGTCCCGGGCTACTGCCTGTTCGGCGGCTTCATCATTCAGTGATCCCATGAACATCATTGGCGTCGGGAAATACAGAGACAGGTAGGAATCAATGGAGTAGGTCACCCGGCTTTCAAGCAAGGTTTCACCCTGCCAGCTCAGCGCGTAGATGTCCTCGTACTGGACTTCATCGTAATAAGGAATCAGAGACAGGGTAACCATGTAGCCAAAAAAGCTGGCGCCGTTGAAACCCGTCGACCCCTTGGTTTCAGTTGTCCGGGTGACCATAACTTCAGGCGCATCGGGAGACTCCGGAACCAGCCAGTCAGGACGCTCCTCTCCAACAATGGTGAACGGGACCGTCCCTGTTGTATACGAACCCGGGTTTTCGGCGCTCACGCTATTCGGGTCGAACTGATAAACCTGACATCCAGATAATGCTAACGCCCATACAAAAAGCAGCAATCGCTTCAACTCAAATTTTTTTCCATCTTTGTCACGTGATATCGACTTTGCAAACCATTGCATCCTCTTATCCTCACCAACGTTACCGCGCAAACACGTCGCACAAGCTAATCGACAATCGAGAAAGCCTCAGCGACCCCGGCATGTCTGCTAGACCCATCAGCACTGACCTAGCCCCTGCACCTAAAATTGTTGAAATTACAATGCTTATCGACCCACTCCCATATCTTAAAGAGTTATCACCCTTGCTCTGTGGCCCAGAAAACTGGCGATCGCGACATTACGGTCACTGGGTGGATATTTGGGTTGGACGCCTGGTCGAGCCGCAGTTGCAAAGTACTTGGGTATGCAGTGGAAATCCCGAAGCATTTTCCATCTCCAGAAGACAGTAGGGAGGTATCCGTTGTAAACATCCTTGAGGTCTAATCTTCTAAAGTGATCTGCCTCAATCACGTCAATGTTGGCCCTCGCTCGCATACTTGAAGTCTACAACTATATACGACTACATACAGATTTCCAGTTGATCGCTTAACTCAATCTATTCTTTCGGCTTTTCATAGCGCTAGACACAAAGGCCTGCTTATTAAGGATGCTTAAAGGCGAGCGAAACCGCTTGCAGCGACCGTAACGCACAAATTTTAAGGGGACGGCTAACGGCCTACTGAAACTCAGACGAGCCGAAAATTGGTGTGTCGTGTTAAACAAGAAATTTCAGTGATGCCAGCGACCATCTCGCCAAAATTGCGCAGGATCTAACCGCCTGGCAACAACCTCCTCCTCAACACAGGAAAGAAGTTCATTGTAGATGGGAAGTCCTCTTTCATATTGTTCAGCGAAAATAGTTGCCAAACGGCGAGCAAAAAAGGGGCATTGCACGCTTCCGTCGACAAACCCATAGCTCATTACCCGCGAGGCACCAAACAACGGCGCCAACTGACTTAATTTGAAGCTTGGGTCTTCTCTCTGAACCACCTCCAAAATCCAACGCCCCTCTGGTGGGCTTTTTACAAACAGGTCAATATCGTTGGGAAACCGAAACAAATATCTCAGGAGGATTGAGGTTGCCGGGTCAACCCTCTGATCTGCTCTTTGCCGGAACCGGTAGAATGCTTTTATTTGGATCCCCAGCGTCCAATACGACTCCGCGCTCGTCAGCCCAAAGCTTTCTCTGAATAGCGAAAACGGACTGTCTTCTCGGCCAAGGATTGGAGCCGAATTCCGACTGTAAAGACTTAAATCTTGTACAGCTTCTCGATTAACCCACTTCCCCTTAGAAATCGCTATCTCAGGTTCAATATCCCTGGAGACAGCTTCGTCGCTGAGGACACCAAGGTAGTCTCTAGAAAACCACTGATCGAAACGACGATGCAATTCCGTGTTGAAGGACTGAAACACGTCGTCGTCCATCCAATCTGTGAAGGAGTCCCGATTCCTAAGCAGAGCCCACCCGGTCTCTTTTAGGTCTTGATCCAATGATTGCGCGGTTTTAGACGGGTCTTTTGAAAATTCCTTAAGCAAGGTTTTAAAGATCTCGGCATATTTCCCAACAATGAGCATCTGCAGACGCACAACCGGCAGGCTGCTATTCTGACTGCCCTCGCTCATGTCGGTCAGCATTTTGTAGGACGAAATATAGGAGCGCCCAAAAAGCGGAGCAAAACCCAGCTTCCTAGATTTCAGTACTGAACCGCCCGTTTGTTTTTCCGAGGGGATAAAGGGCGCAAGTAACTCAAAAACGTCAGAATTGGTTGGTCTGAGAGGCAAAGGAGCAAATTCAGGATGCCGCAATAAAAGCCGAGTCAAGATGGCCTGACTGGGTCTCAAGCTCGGTACGTCGTCAACTCCATCCTGCTCATCGTCAAGTTGCTTACCTAATGCATAGATAGAAGACCTAGACCGCTTCAACTGACTGAGTCGGTTGACTGGCACATTCATCAGCATTGCTAAATCAAGATCGCGCACCTCTCCCGAATCAGGCCGACTCTCCAGCAGGGTCTTCAGCTGCATTAGGCACTTGCCGTCGATTGGACTTTCGGGATGAATTAACGGGTTTCTCGCCATCTATGGGGACCTAAATTTGTTAATCTCGGTTCATCTGTAAAGAGTTTCGCACTTTGACATTTGCGGAATTTTTTTTCAATGTTACCATACTGTTTTGAAGTTCAAAGATCACCGAATCCAATAACGTTCACACAAGGTAAGGCGCGCAGTGTCTGTCATCGGAGCTAAAACCTTTTTTTTCTACGAGGGAGAACGACCACCTTCAAAACACACTCTGAAATTACCCGATTACTTTCAGGGCGCCGATGTAATTTTGCCCAGACGAGGTGTAACGCTTCTCTACGGCAATAAAGGGCCTGGAAGCCTCATTGGTGCGGCTGTCAGACGGAGCGCGTCCAATGATATTGGGGTCTGTTTCGCAGATGTAAAAGTTGACATCGGCAACTGGGATGCGAACAAACAAAATTTGGACAATTTTGAAAACTGCCGCTTTCTGAACCTACCGTTGCGAGCTAACAAAGAAATTCTCGATGATATCAATAGGCACTGGAATCGATGGTTAGATCAAGAATGTGAACCTCAAGAAGCGTTTCCACGAAAACCTTCAAAGCGCATGGATTTGCTAGACAAATTGATGTGTCTCGAACCTTATAAACACCTGAACGCTGTCGCTTACGACATAAGCACACAATTCGGTATTGCAAAATTCGTCACTGTTTACAAGATGGAAGCCATCATGCAAGACGAAATTAACGTCATCCCCCCTCAGACTGAGCTATTCTTCGAATGTCCTCGCCGGGATTAGTGAGGCCTCAGCACAGTACCAGCCCCTTTGGACATACCATGACATCTCCCTTCCACAAGCGAAGGGGCTTTTCACCGATCTTAGGTAAAAAACTGTTAAATGGTGACTGAGTGCTCGACATAACTGCGCCTCTTGAATATATTAAAAGCCGTTATACACAGCATAGATATATCCTTACGATAATGTGATCAAACTATGGAACAGAGACGATTTTTCCGCATTCGAGATAAGCTGAAAGTTTCCGTATTTTTGAGAAATGGCGAGCGCTTGATTAGACTTGGGTTAAACTCTAGCGAACCCGTATACAAGCTATCGTTGGACGAATTGGAAGATCTTCTCATAAAGATATATAAAGAATCGGAGTTTATACCCTCACGTTTGGGAGACGGGAATTTTCGACAAGCTATAGACGATACGCTTAAAACAGTTTTAAACAAATCGCCGTTGATACCGGAGCAATTGCCAATACCCGAACTCTACCATGTATCTCTCAGCGAAGGCGGCATACGGATTGATTTCCCTAAAAGAGTAAGCGTGCCCCAGGCAGGCCAGAGGGTTCTCATCAATCTGGAGTTAAACGACGAGACACGTCCCCTCGATCTAGCCGCCACCTTAGTTGGCGCAGAAAACCTGTCTGATGAGGGTATCGTCTCTGCGAGGTTTGAATTCGACCACATTGAGGAGTCGGACCGACAAAAGCTATTTCGATATATTTTTAAGCAGCAAACTAAACGCATCAACGGCTAGTCGCTTCAAGAGGCGTCATTCTGGATCACTTGCAACTACTTGATTGCGACCTCTTTCCTTAGCATCATACAGAGCGATATCGGCTCGCTTCAACAAAGAATCAACCGTGTCGTCTTTTTTAAATTGCGACACTCCGATACTAACGGTCACGGGACGATTTAATGCATATTCGCCCCTCTCAACCGTCTTCCGAATATTCTCTCCGACAACTAAGGCACTCGAAAGATTGGTTTCAGCCAACATAACGATGAACTCTTCCCCACCCCATCTTGCGACAGAGTCCACAGAGCGAACGGCACCTTTCAACCGAGATGCCACGGCTTCCAGGACGCGATCACCAACGTCATGACCGAATGTATCGTTGATAGACTTAAAATGATCGATATCTAACAACAAAACGGTCATCGGGTTTCTATACCGCCGACATCGCTCGATTTCATTAAAGAGCAACTCGTCCATAAATCGACGATTAACCAATCCTGTGAGTTGGTCGAAATGGGCCTTCTGAGTTAACTCAGCAACTAGTCGGTATCGCGCGGCAACGCCAGACAGACTAACAAGCACATTACTTACGATCGACAATTGCTTATAAGTTAGAGCTTCACCTTTAGGCAAGATGAGCATTCCTTCCAGCTCACCGACCCACCAGAGCGGAAAAACTGCGAACTCGTCTGCCCCATCAGTCTTGAGCGGCCCGATGTTGAGCACCGTTTTAAAGAGCGGGTCCTGAGAGCTCACGGAGAAAAAACCAAACCTGGATTCCTGAGTACCAAGTTCATTTAGCCCGCGAGCGGCGGAGGGCGCTCGATGCCCATCAACCCAAGTCTGGATGACTGAAAATGTCAAAGATAGACGCTCTCCTCCCTCCTGTTCGGTCGTAAGAAACTCAGTATCACCATCCCAACATCGCACCAGCATTTGTGTAGTTTGCTGGTCAAAATTTGCTCCACTCTCAAGCAGCTTGAGCGCCTTAATTATTCCTGCTAGGCCATCAGTACTATCATGCGCCATCAACTCTCGGTTAATAGTGCGAACAATGCGTTCAATGTCCAAAAGTCCATTTGTGTGAATCACCGCTCGATGCCGCTCGAGTATTACAGACAAAACTTTGATTGTTACAGGTAGGTTATTTTCGTAATCCAAAGAAGGTAGGTCACTTGTACCGAAAATATCCATAACGCCCACCACTTCGCCACGTAAGTCAATTATTGGATAGGCCCACCAAGTTTTCACCAGTGATTGTTCCAGTCGATTACAAACATCAGTTGAGAGTGTCCGATCAAAATCGAATCGGGAGCATTTCCTCGGCGTCTTCGAATCAAGCAGCACCGCTCTATCGAGCTCAAGCGATGGCTGTGTAAAAATCAACGCCAGTGGGTCAGGAAGATTTGCACTAGATAGCAACGCCCATTGACGAGTTTGCCCATTCCAAAACGTGACCGCGGCCCGAACCTCATCATTCAGAGCAGCCACAAAACAATCCAACACCCTCGAAAGAGCTTTGACAGAGTCCAGCTCAATTAACGCATCCTCTAACACTTCCCGCTTGAATCCACTTTCCTTTTCTACAGCTGACAGCTCTGATGGCGCTGATCGCATTAAAAGTATTACTCTTGCATCGGGAATATCGGCCACGAATTTGATGCAAATTGATACAGAGGATTTCCCCTCGTGTACTGGCAAATCAACGTTTATTTCTTTAGCACGATCACCGCCAACTGCATTTTCGATAAGGGCGTGCAAACACAACCGATCGTGCTCGCTCAGCCGATCGAACACCGTACTCAAATGCACAGATTCCTCGAAAACCGGCTTTTTCTCGACCAAATCAGCCGCTCGACCTGACATTAGTTCAACCTTCATGGTGGAGCGGCTGACAACAACAAGCCCGATCGGCAGCGCCGCCAAGATCTCGTCCAATAATCTGAGCAGTTGGGATGTTCGCTTCCTCCGATCCGCAACAAGTTTCAGTGAAACCGCAACTTTCTCTCTTAAACCAACCGTTCTAAGAGCCCAAGAAATCACCATCACAAGTATGATTGCAATACATGCTAAGACTAGCCAAACCTCGATCGATACTGACATCATCCGGGCAAACTCTGAGCAATATCTTCCGTGACTAATGACAGATTTACGATTTCCCCGTAAACCTCACTCGTGCTTTTGCTTCGACGAACCTTCAGCCGATATTCAACATCAATGATGCTATCTGGCCGCAAGCGGCCCTGGTCCTTGTCGACGCTATTGCGCCACAACAAGTTGAAAGCTTCCCCATGACTGACTTTTCCCTCAGGCGTAACGTCTCTTACTTTTACCTCTTGGTGTGATTCCATTAGTGTCGAACTTTTTTGAACCACGAAGGACTGCCTAAATAGAGGTTCCGGGTACTGCCTACCCCAAGGTTGTTTCTCCACCCATAAGGCCAGAGCGGATGTTCTCTGATTTACGCCCAACGGCCCGTCATGAATGACGTTTTCGGAGGATTGCTCAACAGCACTGCTCTCGGAAAGGCATCGGGCAATGATTTTCTCAAAATCCGAAAAACAAGACGTAGGCATAAGTATGTCGCCAGAAAACGCATCTGCCCAAAAACAAAAATTTGCCCCCTTTACCGCGAGCCGAAAACTGCACTCCCTAAGCACATCATTAACATTGATGACGTCCGAACGAACAAAACAACGTGCGTATCCCGGTGCAGACTCTGATACAACAAGCTGGGTGACACCATGCTCTGCATGTTTTTGTTCTGCAAAAACAGGAATGTACTTTTCATTGGCAGCATCAAGATCATGTACTACATACCTGAAGCGATGAACGTCGCCCGCCGGTGATGGATCAAGTTTTTCACTGTCTCCTTTCATTAAACCAGCAAGGTGCTTCAAAGATGGGAAGTAGGTTTTTGCCTTTATTAGTGAGGCTTTTGCGGCTTTATCTGACGCAGTCTTGCGCTCATTCGATAGCAAGCAGTCAATTAAAATTTCAGCAGTACCGGCATAGCAGAGCGCACTAAACAGGGGAGAAAGTCCGAATTGCAAACTTTGGGATGTAACCGGAAGAGGTAATTCGCATTCAGCAAGAAGGCTTCTCATTCCATAACTGAGCACGCCTTTTGAGTGCGCTGTACGAGGTTGCAATATCGCACCCCGGTTGATTTGCTCCACACCACGCTTAACAAAGTGACGTACCAACCGTGTCATCGGCATATCATCGAGCAATAACGATAGGGCAACGAGCCCTTCACTCGACTCAAGACAAGCAGATTGAAGCTGCGCCATTAAAGCTTGCGATCGAGGATGTTTAACAACCTTTTCAATTGCCTGTTCCCTGCACTGCGTGCAAAGCTCGTACACAAGTGAGGTCAATGTCAGCGCTTTTTTATTTACATCTTCCTCAAACAAGGAACAATCCGGGTATAGTACGGCATCACTGGGCCTAATTTCATGGCGGGGCGAGTCCGATAGTACACTTACAATCCGTATATCATCTTTCAGATTCAGCGCTTCTAGGTAGTCGAGTAATCCCTTAACCGGGTCAAGCACCAGTATGATGTCGGGCGATTTTGTACCCAACGCTTCCTCTACGGCTGTAAACGGATCGCCGCTTTGAGATGGGTTTGAATACATCAAGCTATAGTCTGTCTCGAAATTACCGCACCAATCACCGAGGCTTCCTCTGTTCGTTTCAATAACGTCTCGGGTTCGCTGCATAGCCTGAGAAAGAAGCTTCATTGACCTGATGAAAGTGACAATGGCAAGCACATGGTCTGAGTTACTACGACCAACGACCAGAACTTTTCTTCCATATAGAAACGCATCGGCGATGTTAGAAGCTACAGACTCTGCCATCTCGTTGATGAGCTTGTGCCCAACATTTTGCGTGGTATATGCATCGTCGCGCTTTTCTAGAATAGCCTTTTTCACTGCAGCCAAAGCGTGAGCAGAGTCTTCATTGAAACGCCGCTTTGTGGACGCGAATGTTGTCTGATCAGAATCCGTAAAATCCGCATTGTTTGGCCAATCATTCATGCGTTCAAACCCACCGTTCAAAATCAAAGGATAAGTGTGTCTTCAGATGTCTTCGAGGAACTTCCATCCTCCAACAGAGAGCCGAGCTTTTCATAGAACTGACAGATTGCTTCTCTATGCAGCTCAGATTCGCTTCTCAGGTTTGCGATCACAAGCAAGCCCTCTAAGGAAGAAAGCCTGATTTCCATCTCTGACAATTCAAGCCAAGTCATTTCTACGTCTAGCAACCGTTTAATCGCATACTGCCCCAAAAGATCTCGTTCTTTTAACAAACAACCAGTTACGTCAATAAGCCAGGACAAATCAAACTCTTGGAGACGGCGCTTTTCGATGGGACTCAGATAACACCCGAGAAAGAAAGGCACGCCCGTATCCGTCATCTGATACACAAGCTGCTGTCCGCTGGCCTCATGTTTCATGGAATAGGGTGCTTTTCCCACCACAGCCATAATTTTCTCGTTCAACTGTGCAACATCTGAGCGAGATCTGCAGCGACCGATCACCTCATAGCTGGCCATACCCTCCTCTAAGGATTGAGAAGCCGAGCGAAGCGAATGAACGGTCACTAGAAAGTCTGTCGAAGCCCCTCTGTTCTCTAAAATTACTTCAAAGTCAGGTGGGGTTGGCGAAGGTTGCACCGATTGCCTTTGAGGCAGCTTCCAGCTTAGACCCGATGAATCACTGCTGAACCCAAGATTGATGGCTGTATGCACAAGCGTTTGCGAAACGCTTCTATCAAGAGCTTCCGCTTCCTTCCGCTCAAGCCCATTTATGAGATGGATAAACTGTTGCTGTTTACGAATGCAAAAATCTTTCGAAGGCAGCGCTGGCAGATTTTCCGAGCATGCAAACATGTCATTACCCAACCCAATGTCGCCCAACTCCTGAATTAAATTGGCCTGCTTGTTCAAACTTTCAACAATCATAACAACGCTTCCTATAGGCGAATCGCCTGGTACTGTGGATGCTCCATGTCACTTAAGGGTAGCACTCAAACCAGGCCAATTGTTTGTTTACATTATTTCGTGCGATGTTTTTTGCAAAAGTTTATGTTTTGGGATGACATATGTGGTTGCCCGGCTAATCCTTTGGAATGATTTTCGTACTTTACAGCGACAGATTGTTGCACCGCTTTCACCGGCAACCTTCACAAATACGGTCACAAATGACGCACCGCATCATCTAATCAGCCAAGGGTGGGAAAAGGAGAAGCGTAGCTTAAATCGGATATTGCGATTTCGATAAAGTCAGAGGTCGAAGGATGGGCGAAATCCTCTGCAACGCCAATGGCTTGGCTAATAGTTCAACCCCAGCCCAAACGTTTACAACTTAGTGCAACTAGGCACGGTTGAACTTTTTATGCAGCTGGTATTGATGGAATTCATTGAAGGATTCAAAGGGCTCTCCCCGCTCCCGCTCGGCTGCAAGTAGCAATTTAAACTCGTGTTCGTTGTCGCAATCCTTGTACAGTGGATGACTAGAAGCTCGCAAGTCACCGACCTTACTTGCCTGATCCTTTTGACCATCGTACGGAGTCACATCCTTGATAGGCCGTACTGGATTTCTAAAGTCCAGTTCAGGCTCAACATAATCTTCCGCAAGAGCGTCCATGAGATAAGCTGGGGGATTCTTGATCTTGCCTTCCTTATGCTTCTGCTTCACATAAGAAAGATTCCTGGCAATCCGATCCTCATCATATTCGGTGAAAATTTTACGGATTGTGTCTTTGGAAACACCTATCCCGACCAACTCGGGATATAGAGGGTGATCTGTAACATGCTCAAGCGCTGAGCTAGTTTGCCAAGTGAATTGAATCGCAACCGCCTTGCGTTGGAAACGAATCACCTTGAAGTTGACCTGTTTAAACTCTGTGAAATCCTGGACTTGCTTAATCGCCGGCATCAAGATTCGCTGTTTCACGTTGTTAAAGCGAGTGTAGCTTCCAGTTCGATTGTCATACCCCATCAGCTTCGGGAAGTTCTCCCAGCTCGGGTGACTCTTAGTCATGTCTGGATCAAGGCTAAAGGTTCTCGATTTAAGACCATCATATTGCTTCAAAAGCTCAAACAGACGTATCGCGTAATTGCTGGTCATTCGGAGAATCGCTCCGAGTTCGTACAGGGTGTACTTGCCAACCAGGCCAATAAGGAACGGTTTAAGGTCTTCGCTGAAGCGAATACCGAAGTGCCCTTTTTTGCACCATGCTTTGGTAACCCACTGATACAGTTCGAATTCGCCCGTTTCATCGTTACGGATCTCAACCTGCCTTTTCATTAGATCCTTTGCAATGCGATTAAGATCTGTATAAGAGCTGGTCTCCGAGGCGCCGATGAGACGAACCAGATCTGGAACAGCGAAAACCTGTTCAAAAAGCTGAGTTTGATCTTTGCGGATTTGGGCCATCGCGACCAAGACGAGTTTGTGTGCCTTTCCTGTCAGCTCGTACTGAGCTTCAACAAGGGCGTTTGCTTTGACGACCTTAAGGTTCGGCGTTTCCTCGTCAATGAGGGAAAGCTGCCGCTGGTCTTCCATGTCAATAGATGCCTCACCAGTCATAGCAATCTCTCAGGTCCCAATCGATCCGTGTCTAGGAATTTTTGGTATTTTGACGTCTTGTAAGTAAAGCCTTAACAGACCGCCCAATTAAGCATGCCTACGGATATCACGCGGGAAGCAAGCGATCAACGCATTTGACCCACAAACTACTTTATTAATCCGACAAACTACTTTTCTAATGCCTCATGCTACATTTTTGATTATTTGAAGGGGAAGCCGATCGGATCTGGAGTCGTTTGGTATGAAATGTAATCAACAAAGAGCCCGCAAGCAGGAAGAAAAGAAACCAGTGCTACATTTCTGATGCTTACACCCCTTAAAACCATTAAATATGTAGCACTTAGCCAGATACTGCAGTGTCTTTGAGTAAAAACCAGCATTAAAATCTGGCGACCGGGGAACGTGTAGCCTCATTTTATATGATCATCACTGCCCCGGATGTTCAGACAATTCAAAATGTAGCACTTCGTGTTTCCGAGCGATCAGGTCCTGACGTACGTCGTGTCCCATCCCAAAGCCGAAAACATTAAAAATGTAGTTCTTAACAGCTCTAACGCTGAAGAAGCACAAATATTCGGGAACCTGGGGGCCTTCAGTTTCTGCTACATTTTTAATGCTTCCGGCAGTCAGTAATTCAAAACGTAGCATATAGGGAGGCCCTGAATTTGGCGATCAACGATAGTGTTTCCATCGTTAACGGCATCTGGTGCGTTGCCGTCATGAATCAAACCACGCGCTTCGAAGCAAGAACCAGATCAAGAGGCCCAGGACCAGTAGCAAGACCTTTCTGAGGCAAATGGAGGGGTTGAGCCCATATTACTGGCCGGCCTCTCTAACCGTTGTCTGCCATGATATGAGTTAACTGGGTACGTTTGTTCGGTGTCCTCATCGACCGTGCGATGGAAGATGCCATGTAACACACTAAATCGATGCGTCAGTTCTCCGGACGGAGTTACGAACCTCGAGTTACGGTAATGTCTGCTATCGCAGGCTCGGCGAAAATAAAGGCTAGTCAGATTTTCCGTTGTCTTTTCACAGGTCTCCCGCTCCGCCATGAAGTGCTACATCTTTGATTAAACGCAGAGCAAACAATTTAAAATGTAGCATTAGGGCAAAGTAGAACCCTTATCGATAATGCCATTGGGGTAATTATTCGGCTTACGAATTGTGATCACATTCGTCGTGCTACATTTCGAATGATCAAGCTGTCTCAGGACATTTAAAATGTAGCACTTGTAGTCCCGCAGCCTACCTCCGGACCCACTCCGTGCCCAAGAAAGCTCGCTTGGTGCTACATTTTTGATGCTTAAAGGGAGCGAATAATTCGAAATGTAGCATTGAGGTGCATCTGGCAGGCTGTGACGAGGAATCTTGTTGCCAAGCGAGGCGACTGCGCTACATTTTTGATGAATTCCCACCGCTTGCCAATTTGAAATGTAGCATTGAGGGAGCTTGGGCAAACTCACTCCCCTGGTCGGCACTTGATTTCTATTTCATTCGTGATCTTCGAAGCCTATCCGTTATAATTTTCATACCGCAATTGAGGCCACATCATTAGGAATGTAGTCTCCTATCATTGCGTGGGATTTGGCGTAGACACTTCTTCCGTTCAACGCGGTCATTGAGCAAGCGTTCCGTCGGTGAGAACGCATAGATGCTACATTTTTGATGTTTGCTTCACCGGCTCGTGTCAATGATGTGCTCAACTCGACTCTACCTGCTACATTTTTGATGAAAAAGGCCCCTTAAATCACTGCAAAAACACCTATAAAGAGGCTGAAACTACATTTTTGATTAAATTTTAGTGTTAACTAACCAAAAAGGTAGCCTGAAGGATTTGAAATGTAGCATTGACGATCAAAAAAGTAGCTCGGCGCCTTGACATGCTCACTAGACATTTTTCATGTAGCGGCAAGTGATGATAATTGAGCTCTAGATAATTCCTCATGTAGTTTAGAACATTGAAAAAGTAGCTCCAAACCGCACTATGAGATTGAAAATAAAGACTAAAAG
This sequence comes from Marinobacter adhaerens HP15, assembly GCF_000166295.1. Taxonomy (NCBI): domain Bacteria; kingdom Pseudomonadati; phylum Pseudomonadota; class Gammaproteobacteria; order Pseudomonadales; family Marinobacteraceae; genus Marinobacter; species Marinobacter adhaerens. Next base: position 172,760 of record NC_017507.1, on the reverse strand, counting down.
AGACGCTTAATAGGTTAATGGGTCAATAGCTCAATATAAAAACAGGGTTGTTTCCTCCTAGTTCGTCAAAAACCAGCGAAGGTCCTACCTAAATCCACACGGGTTCGCTTTCATCCGTTACCGGTAGAAAACAAAGCCTCTTTCCTGCGAAGAACGTCACCGAGTTTGGTTAGATACCATTGTACACATCAATCACCCACAGAATGATTTCATTGTGCTATGCTGTTGCCCAATAGTGATGATGTGCTCTTTTTGGAGGTATCACCTCCTTCTGCGAACATTGATCTATGTGAACAATATTCGACCAGTGAAGGTGTCGCGCAATGGTGAGCAAAACCGAATCAGGTAAATGGCTTGGTCCTGGTGAACAAACGGATGAATACCTGGCACAAATTACGGAAGCCGGATACGACATCCTGGAGGATGCCCGAAGCGAGGTATATTCATTTGAAGAGGCAGGCAGCAATCGTCCAGCCAAACTCTGGCCAGCTAGTCAAGCTGCAGCAATTTTAGGACGATCGGTAGGATGGTTGCGCGAAGTTGATCCAGACAATCCTATCCGCAACGCTAGTGGACACACCGCATGGTCTTTGAAACGTTTGATGGCTATCGCTGACCGTGTTGGCGGTCTACTTTACCAGCGGCCTCCAAGTACAAGGGCCCTTATTCTGGCGATGGCGAAATTCAAAGGTGGTGTTGGCAACAGCTGCAATGCTGCACATATAGCTCATGGCCTTGCGATTAAAGGTTTAAAAGTACTAGCAGTCGATCTTGACGCTCAAGCGTCTTTGACTGCCGTTCTAGGAGGACTCATTCCGGATATACATCTGGAAATCGAAGATCTACCGAACGAGGCGCTCATCCGGGATCCTTCAGTGATTGCCAATCCTGACATGGGCGTCATCAAGCCTACTTACTTTCATAATGTTGATTTGGTCTGTGCCAACAGTTACCTCAACCGGGTTGAGCAGCATCTGAGTAGCTACCACCACGGCACTTTATCTGATGAAAGTGGACTGAATCCTGCTGAACGCCTCAAAGTAATGCTTTCCCATGTTGAGCAGGATTACGATGTTATTCTCCTAGACTGCCCACCTACCCTGGGTATGTTGACGACCAATGCATTGGAAGCCGCAGATGGCATTATCAGTTCCGTTCGCCCAGAAGCTTTTGACAGAACCTCATTGGTAAGTTTCTTTGATACGGTGCAAGGGCATGCTGAAATCACTGGTAAAAATTACGACTATATCCGTATTCTGATTAGTCAGTCCCGAGATCGGTTGCCTTTGGCTGGTCCAGACAACGCGCAGGTCAATGTTTCTGGTATGAAGGAGGAGGACGTTCGCGAGGGGCACCGACGGAATGAATTCAAGCTTCGTCGTGATTATGGTGACGCTATTATGAAATCGACAATGGATTGGTCTCCAGCGTTTGGGCAGGCTATTGGTCGATTCTCGACGGTTTTCTCCGCGCAAAAGCGAATTGGTTCGCGATCATCGTGGGATCGGGGAATTTCGATTGCACAAAGTGTTGTGGATGAAGTCTATTCAGATCTAAAAGCGATCTGGGAATTGCACATGAAAGATCAGGAGGAGGCAGCATGACTCAAGCTTCTGATTCCACGTCTAAGCGGTCTCCGCGCAAGCGCGCACGGGCATCAACTGGAAATGAAGTGTTGAAGAAGACCTTTGGCAAGACGGAAGAGTCCGTCACGCCGCTCTCTGGTAGTGAATTGCCGGCAGATGAGGTCGTCCCTGGCACTCCGATTCGCTCAGCTACGTCGAGGACCGATAAAGTAGAGCCAAAACAAGTGCCGGAATCGACGCGCAACATGGTGGAGGCTGTTAGTGCTAAAAGCTCTGATGGGGATGCGCTGCGGCAATATCAATGCACAACCAATTACTATATTCCAGCAAATAAGATTCGCGATTGGAAGTACAATGACCGGAGTCAAGAAGCCGTACTTTCGGATCCCAAATTTCCTGAGCTTAAGGACAGTATCGAATTGGCTGGGCGCCTTGCAGAGGCGATCGTCGTTAGACCTTTATCTTCAGTCGATGAGGATGGCTTTGAATTTGAGCAGGTTATTGGCTGTAAGCGGCTAACTGCTTGCAAACTGATTAGCCCAAACTTTCCAGTCGAATGCTCTGTTCAAGCCCTAACAGACGCTGAGGCTGCTGCTCTGCAGGCAGCTGAAAACAAAGGCAGAAGTGATCCACCGATATGGGATAGGGGTTGTGCTTGGGCTAGTTTGCTAGATCAAAAGGTGTATGGATCGGTAAGAGAGCTGGCCCTTGCCTTGGGGGAAAAACACGAGAAAACAGTTGCTAATTACGTACGGTTTGCCAGGTACATTCAGGCTGAGCCAGAGTTTCGAACGCTGCCGTTGAGTCGCTTGGCACAGGCACCGCTTGAGTTACTCGCAAACATTGCTAAAGGCAAAGACGTGCCAGTAGAAGAGCGTGATGAGCTCGTTCAACGTATTGTTGAAATCGAAGATGACCTGAGGGCGCGGCCAGAGCGGGCAACGAAGCTACTTGAGAAGGCTATTGTTAAGTTTAAAGCAGAGAAGAGCAATTCTGGTTTTGATAATCGATCCGTTGAAAAACCAAGAGTGTTTCAGTCAGAGTACGGCAAGACACTCACCCTTACTCGAAAAAACGGTGAGCTGCGTATGGTTTTGCATGCTGACGTCGCTAGTGAAGTTGATCATGACGAATTAGAGGGGATAGTTGTTTCCTACTTGCGCGAAAAAGGTCTACACATGAAGGAGAAGGCCGGTAAATAGTTTCCAGAGTTTGGTCACAACGAGTTTAACGGACATTATTAGGAAGCAGCTCAATTAAACACTAGAGGTAAGTCAACTCACTGCGAAGGTGGAAAATAGAGCGGCAGTTTGTGAGGTTGTCGCAGATTTCTGGTATTTCGAGTGACAACAAAACATAATTGTTAAAACTATAGTAAGCATGCTAACTGTTTGGTGGTGCAGACAATGGTTATTTGGCAACTCCGTTAAATATTTATAACGGTTACGCGTATCAACTGTGCTTGTGATTAAACCAAAAATCCATTTTTTGGAATCTTATTGAACCGCTCTGGTTTTAGAGACTTTTTTGATGTGATTGCGATAATCAAGAACGACGTCGAGCCACTAACTTATATAATTGAAACGTGCTGCGTGTACTTTTTGCCATGCCGAGTGCACATTAACTGAAGATCACTCTTCTAGACGAAATCAAAAATGCATTTCATTGATATTCATCAGAGGTATTTGGCTAATCCTTTGTTGTGCCATATATCAGACTGTTTTCGTTTAGAAATTGGTCGGAAATTGGGATGGCCTTTCATTGTTTCTTAGTCCCTCTCCCCTCCTCTCCTCTCCTCTCCCCTCCCCTCCCTTCCCTTCCCTTCCACCCCCTCCTCCTCTCATCATGAGACGGATATATTTTTGTTCATCAGATGCTAGAAGGTGTATGCGTGAGGATGTTCCGTTTGTTGATTTAGTAAGCTTTCCATTGAAAGAGATAAAGTAAAGTCAAGCTAGTGTCTTGTGTAGGCTGATGCAATATTGGAGTTTATTAAGCCATAGGTTGGGTTCACTGGCGGTTGAGTGATGCTGCAATAAAGAGAATGTCGAACGGTCATTATGACGATTTTTCGGGTGTACTCGCATGCGAGTACGGATCTGAGCGTACAGTAACGCTGAAGTTAGACCACAAAAATTTGCTTTGTTAGTGACCTCTCTAAAAAAATGACCAAAAGGCTATTCGCTACAGCAAAGGTTGGAAGTCCAGGAGTTGTGGTAACTATGCGCAGATTTATTGTCTTCGATTGTGTTTGCAAAAAAAGAAACGTTCAGTCTCGCCGCCTCTATTCCCCACTTTTTTAAAAAATTCCAACTTATAGCGACAAGGCTTTCTTGAATAACCCTATTTCGATTGGGCCCCCACTGGTTTCAACCATGCCCTCCTGCTGGGAGGATGTGAGCAAAATACTAAATGTAATGGCGCCTATAAACGTGTACTCCACTCCTAAACTTGGGGGAGCTTCTGCATCTCTGTCGCGCCTGTTGATCGGAGAGCCGAAACGATCATAGCCTGCGCCTTTAAAGCTAGCTTTGATCTCTTCTGCGTAGCGTGGAACGTACAACGGTGCTGGACTTGAACCTTCTGAGAAGGGTAGCACCCTAATGAATATCACTAACATAGTTAATAATGGTCACGGTATCTATAAAGTAGCTGAGTCAAAAGTCCAAGACGCACAGTAATACGTGTAGTAATTTGGCTGACTGCTGTAATGCGATTGGAATGGCTGCTCTGTAGGAGTGTGCTCTCAATTATTTGTTCCGACTACTGCTAATAAGTGAAACGCATTTTAACGCTTGGTGATAGATCTGCATCTGGATGTGGAAAGGTCAACGTTGAAAGCTCTAGAAATTTCCGCACCTGTGTAGTAAAAATCTCATAATACCAATAAAAGGGAAGCTGGTACTAAGATCGAAACCACTTTGACAGGGAGTGCCTGACGTAAGTTAGCAAGATTTGTTTTAGAAGTATTTTCTTAAGTTGGCCTTTGGAAGCTTGTTATGGAATGAGCGCACTATGACTCTCCCATATACCTGGCATCTGGATCGGCGAAGGCGCACGACGTGGTCAATAGCATTATATCTTGTGAGCGAAAGTTATTTTTTCAATGGCAGCGCTCAACAGGCATGTGATTTGTAATTTTAAATAAGTCACAGGGGCGGGCGGCATTAGTGGCAAAGCCTTTCAAGTATTCGGTGGCAAACTCCTTTCCTTGGGCATTGGCTGATTAGAATAGAGCTGGCGACATCAAAGGCCTGGCGTGTTCGTGTTGTTGGGGCAAGTAAACATTAACCATCGTGGTGGATAGGTTCCATAGTCTTCCACGGTAGTTCTTGAGTTAGGGGGCTGGAATATGAGCATCATTACGTACTCGTATGCGAGTACAATGTCCAAAGAGTTAATATGGCTACCAAGTTATGGCGTAGAAAGAAGGTTTTGGGCTGCAGTCGTAACCAAATGGGTTAGTTTGGCCCTGCCAGGCGTAAAAGATCGGAGCTATCGTTTGAGGTGTTTGACACAAGGTCTACGTGTAGTTCAGCCTTACGAAAGAAAATAAGTCCCCAGTCGAGCCTGACGAACACACGTCTGTTTATAAGTTTAACCAGTTTAAACAAATTGAATCTTTAAGTGACGTGGACGATTTCCATTAAAGATTTGAACTCGATAACAGCTTTCAAGGCTCGCCAGCCAATGCTAAGACAAAATTCAAAGGATGAGTACTCGTGTAAGAGTACAGGGCGTATGTTTTGGGAGAGAGAGACATTTCGAGAGTGACGAATCTCGTGCTAGAGCATCAAAAGAGCTAGAGCAGAAGCGGCACATTCATATGGATATCATTAGAGGGCGCTCCTTTGCAATTTACAGCCAGCTCAAGAAGGGGCGAAGATACCTTGGGCTCGAGACATTCCAGTCCAATGCTCGTAAGACCCATCTATCAATCAAACTGTAATAAATGATAGGTAATGGTTTGCCCCCGAAAAGCAAGTGAACACTACAAACCTACAATTGTTGTATTAAGGTATTGAGCGGACAGGTCTCGACTATAAACTTAAATTTTGTCAAATGACCTTAATTGAATCAGCATTTTATCACTAGTTGTAAATATATGGCTTTTATAATCCCGACCGCGATACTCGTGCGCGAGTACAAACGCGACAGAAGTATAGCTAAAATTATTGTCGTGGATATCTTTCTCCTCGATCTTTTTTGGGAAAGCCGGAACCCAATCAGTTGTGACAAGATATGATGTTGTTGCTGTCGAAACTGGCGGTGCAATAATAAACAGATAACAAAAAGCTCCAGTGATCCAAAGCTTTCTCATAAACATACTTCTAATCCTAGTGATCCAAATAATCACTGGCTACGGTTCCAAAACGTGCGCAAGTTCACTTAATGTTGTTTTGGCATAGTCTGCCGTTGTAGAAACGTTAGCATGACGCGCTAGCTTTTGCGCAATCGTGAGGCTACCCGTTTTCAGTGTTATTGCTTTAATGGCCGAGTGTCGGAACCAATGGGTTGAAGCACGACGAATAATGGTGGCATCCGCCGATTGCGAAGGCTCGCGCTGTTCCAACTCGCGGGCAAACTCGCTGAGCACGCTTTTGATGTGCTGGTAAAGACCAGCTCGACTTAGGGGCTGAAGTTGCTCCGCATGGCCGTTTCTTTTGAAAGTCTTCAGCCCAGGAATTAATGGAATGCGTGATTCCCCGGGGGAGGGTAGGGCAGTCAGTCCAAGCTGGATGCGCAGGTTAGAAATCTTAGTCATAATCGACTTGGGCAAAGGCAATACACCCGACTTGTTCCCTTTCCCATGAGGAATGTGCCACACCCAATCGACACCCGCATTGGCGGGGGCCGGACGAATATCCGTCATAGTTGCGTTCAACAAATCGCTTGAACGCGCAGCCAACACGCTTGATAGCTCAAGGATCACCGCAAGGCGCGCCTTAATGATTCGCCGGCGTTGTTGGCTGTGCGCGTTATTAGACCCTCCCTCGGGGGCAGTTTCGGGCGTCCAGTTATGTGCAAACTGGCGCAGTTCCTCCAAAAGCCGCGGAGGAATTTGACGTTCTGCAATTTGATCGGCCCGGTCTTGTTTTGCGACAGAAACGAGATTCCGTGGGTCGGGCATAGGGTTTACTGCAAGCCACCCCTTCGTATGCAAATAACTGATCAGGGATTTGAGGACCGTGAGCGATTGTTTGGCGGTCCCTGGTGATAATGGGCCCTCGAATGGTCGCCACCTCGGATCGCTTCGTTTCACACGGATACCGCTGCACCACTGCTCGGTGGGTTGCGGGTTTCTCAGGAAGCGCGCGTATAGAAGATAGTGCTCTCGCCTGGCGTCTGAAAGTGTTAAACCTTGATCGCCCAGCCAAACCACGAACCGTTCGGCTTCTTTTCGATAGGCGTTTGCGGTATGGGTGCTTGCGCTGGCTTTCTCTGCCAACCACACAGCAACCGCCTCCACATCGTTGTCGGCTGTCCAGCCTATTGGGTCGGGTACCCGCAACTTTCCGGCATGACCAGGCACCGTACGAAATTCCTCGGGCGTTTCCCAGGGTAGAGTGGCTCTCACTTTCGACTGAACACTACGTTCGGGCGTCAGTTCGGTGCTGTCTGAAAAAGGTTCCACGGTTTTGTCGATGCCTGTTTTCTGGCTCATGGTTTTCCTGCCCTAATCCTCTCTAACCCCTGCCACGCCTACCTTCCGTTTCGGTGGGGTAGGGCGGTGCCTGGTGCGGCCGCCCCTTGTTTCGCAGACGTTCCACGGCTCAATGTTCATAATACCAGGCTAAGCCGAATTCAGCAAACATAATGATACGTATGTTGTTTGATATATTTTTGAAATTTGGTATATACCGGTATATGAAAGGTGTACGTAATGATATTGGCTGCTACAATATGGCTAAATTGAGACACAAGGATGCCGTTATGCGGTTCCACAAAATGTGCGTACTAACAAACGACATCATTGGTACCAACTATTTAGTGAGCGACCTGGGCTGCCAGTGCAAGCGGCTCGTGGAAGTGTTGGGCAAGATAGGGTTTTATGCCCACAAAGACCGCTTTCTTTGTGTTGGCGATCTGGTTGAGCCATGGCGAAAGTACGCGGTGTCCTCACGGTTGCTGATAAATAGCGTGTTCTGTCATGAATTGGCAGACACAAGCACGTTAAGCCGAAAGCCGTGTTTTATGATTACGACAAAAACCTTCAATCATTGGAGGAACGGTTAATATGGCAGGTCGTCCCGCTTCCTTTTCACCTAATGATGTTGCGCGTATTGCCACTCGACTGATCGGGCAGGGAAAGAACCCTACCGTAGACTCGGTACATGAGCAGTTGGGCCGACGCGGATCGCGGACCACGGTAAATAATTATCTAAAGGCCTTTCGAGACGAGTTTAAAGAACGAGGCTTAACCGCCCTCCCGTCGGCGATACCGGAGCCTTTGATTCCGATCATTGAAGACTTCTGGGCACATGCGCTGGTTAAAGCAGGTGAACGTTATGATGAAGAACGGCAAAGCGTTGAGCAGGAGCGGCAGGCCGAACAAGAAGCTTACAATGCTGTTCATAGTGAGCAGATCGGGATTATTGATGAGCAGGCGGCTCTTCTTCAAGATCGTGAACAGTTTATCTCCGAGCAAGCTCGGACTGTTTCAGAGCTTGAACAACAAGTTCGTACGTTGAAGTCACTTTTATCTGGATACGAAGAAACTATCCTTGATTTAAAACGAGATAAATCCCGCTTGTCAGATCAATTGGATGAGGAGCGTCAGGAATCACATCGGCGCTTTGATCAGGCGAAAGAAGACTGGTACCGAGAGAGGGCAACACTTCGACAGTCAGTCGATGATGCTCGCAAACAACTGTCCGAAGATAACGAGAAGAATGCTCGCTTGGCCGATCACTGGATGCTTCAGCTCGATGATGCGCGCCAACAAGTTCGGGAGCTTAAGGAGCGACATCAAGAGGATAAGCAGCGATGGGAGGCAGATATTAAGCTTGAGCGTGCGCGTGCAGATCGATTGGCCGGTACCGTATCCGGTTACGAGCAGCGAATTGAAGAGCGGGAAAAAGAGGTAGAGATCTTAAACGCCCGGCTTGTTGAAATGGAGGAACTCAATTCGTCTCAGGCTCAGACCATTACTAGTCTCGAACACCTCATTGCCGATTGGGATGTTGACAACAAACCCTTCAAGTCTTGACAGGCGCTTTTGTAAACATCTAATCGGGGCAGGCGGTGCCTGCCACTGGCCATGAGGGCTGTTCCCTGTGGGATGGTTGGTAGGTTTGTTGACTAAGCTGCCGGCTGGGCACCAGCAAGTCGCACTCAGTACGTGGCAGTCGTATACCAGAACGGACGCTTGGACATCGTACGTATCGCTGTGCTGGTCGGAGCCCGCTTTGCAATAGGTTTTGTATCCTATAGTCGTGGATCTAGTCGATCCAGCGAACCCAATATGTCCGTTGGAATAGACACTTTGTGAGCGACACACTCGCGATTAGATCAGTTCACAGGCAATTTTGTCTGGTGGTTAGAAGATGCGCCTAGCTCAATGGCTGCCCCTCTAACACGCAGAATTTATAATCATGGCAATACAGGCAAAGGGTTGTCGATCAGGGGCTCTCTCTCATGCCCGTCATCATGGGCTTCCGTGCCCTTGAGTATTCAAATCCTTTTACCCTTGCCAGTCCGACGTTGAGTTAGTTGCTTAATGGCCGCTTTTAGTAAAGTCAGTGATGAGGGGGCGCCACTCAAGACGCCCACGAATGGAAGATGCTGTATGCTCACCTTTTCTCACTGGGATTATCCATTGGGTTTGACTGTCCTGCTGAGATTGCGATGTCCGTGACAAACGGGGGTCTACCCAGCCAAAACTACCTGAACCAGAAACTTGTAACCACCTGTTTCCGCCCGTGACTTCATAGCTCTGGCTTTGGGGTAAATTTTTCCAGTACGAACTTTGCACGTTTGCCTCGACGCTGTTTTGCGTAAAACGCAAAAAAGGCCGTTGGTTACTGTCATAGACAGTCAGCATGTCGGTCGCTTCATAGCGAATCATGACTGCTGGTTGGGGAGCGTCAAGTATCACCACAGACATGCCAGCAATGTCGCCTTCGTCGCTAATCGTGGCAATGTACAGGCCTTTAGGTACCTCGCTCGCTCCTGGCGGCTCGTGGGCTAGCACTACTTCAGCCAAACCAATCAATCCAACGAGGACGGCTAATAAATATACGTTCTGTATAGGATGGCGTTGTCTCATAGACGTCATGTGGCCTCCTATCGCTGACCGAATAATGTGGAAAGCAGGTTAGAGAGTGGACTGTCGGACGGCGCCACCGTGTTTCCACTCTCGTCTACCAACTGAGTACCACCGCTGCACTGCAGAGAGTCAGGCGTTTGCACGCTGACAGAGGCAGCAACAGATGGTACCCGTCCTTCTGGCGTATCTTTGCTAATAAAGAGCATATACTGACCTGCGGGGACAACGCTGTTCTTTTGCGGCATTGCTAACTTCAGTTCATTTCCGCTCTTTTTGGCTATCGGTAACTCAATTGCTCTTTGGTCGCTGTCAACGGCATGTGTCATAACGGTTCTGCGGATCAACAAGACCTTGTCGATTGCGTCTGCCTGATCGACTTCTATACTGAAGTCGTCACCGGGCATTAGCATTTCAGGCGCGCTCAGGATCTTTGGACGATCGTTTCGCATAGCATATGGCGGCGTGTAAATCTCGAAACTTGGATCTCGACCGTCGTAAGGTGCAAGTCCAAAATCTTGGAGATCGACAAATTTGAGATAGGCGGTATTGATTGGTGAGTGGCCGCCAACAAGAACCCGACCGTCTGGCAGAAGAATCGCTGTGTTGTGGTAAGTGCGGGACCGAATGCCGGAGGCCATCTCAGTCCAGGTGCCAGTCTCGGGATCAAAGCGTTCGGCGGTTTTGATCGGACCTTCCAAGCCAGGGACGACAACGCCGTCGCGGTTGCCGCCGCTGAAAACCATTACGGAACCGTCGGGTAACAGGACATTTGTGCCGTACCAACGTGGCTGATTAAGGGGCCCTGCAAGGCGAGATTCGTAGTCAATGTCGTCACCGTTTGTACGCACTGTATCGATGCGTGTTTGTGCGATAGGCAGGTATCCACCGGGATTGGTCAGCAATGCGTAGCTCGGAACGCCGCCTGCTGTTAGAAATTCAGCGTCGTTGTACTCGCCATTTTCATTGGGTTTCAGAGGAAGCATAGTGGACGACGTTGATCCCCGCATGCCTCCTCCAATGGCGCTTTTCAGGGTTTCAGCGTCAATATCCAGCTCAGACGCGACGGTCAGTAGATTTGATGCCGAACCGAGGAGGTCTCCGACGAGTAAACTAGCTTGCTTTAAGGAAATGTTTGTAACGTTGAGCGTACTGGCAAGTTGTCCTAAACCTATCTCGTCAAGTCTCAAAGGAAGTCCCGCATATCCTAAATCCGTCCACCGATTTGAAGCCGGGTTAAAGGTAGCGGCAATGTTCCACAACGCCTGATCATAACCTTGGCCGAACGGGTTGAAGGCTTGGCCACCCGCGTTATAGAAAACGTGACCGTTTGGTAGCAAGTGCAGTCGGGGATAAAGTGGCAAAGAACGATCTGCGGTGGATGGATTAACGGCCCAAGTGCCAGTGCATGGATCATAAATCTCGGTTTGCACAATGTTGCGGCCCGAGTTAAGTGGGTCGCTCGGGTACACCGGTTTAAGGAGTTTTTCAACGCCACTGGTTACGAGTACTTTGTTATCCGGCAGGGTGACCAGTGACGGATACCAGCGGCCGTACTTCATATCGCCACTTTGGGTCCAAGTATTAGTGCCCGCATGAAAAATCCGTGAGTTTTTAATGCCTTCAAGTTCAGCTACGCCCAGAGGCAGACCATCAATTCCTGGTTCTGAGTAATAATCGGTGCCACCAACCGCCATGACACTTCCGTCGGCCAAACCTACAACATCACTGCAAAATAGAGCGCCATCGTTTTTGTCGGTATTGTTTGCGGTGTCTAAAAGGCCATCCAAAACCGCTAGAGGAGTGTTGTTGAACAGTGTTTCGCTGTCTGCTCCGTCTGGGTTTGCTCCCGCCCGAAGAGGACTCGGTTTGAGCCAACTCGGTTCGTCGTTTTGACTAAGGGAAAGCACTCGGCTTTGGTCATTGACCGATACTTCGCCGAACTCTGCAACAATGGACAGTTCGACATTTTCCGTGCCCTCCAATGCATTTAAGTAAAGAATCCTCCCATCGTTGAGAAGTGCGACGGTGCCGGCTGCCGGTTTGCACTCAGCTAACCCATCAGCTGTTTCAACGCATTTCCCATCGGTTTCTACAATCTCCCCATCGACAACAATGGTGGGTTCAGCGAATGGCTCGCTGAAAGACCCTTTAGGTGAATAATTTGCTTTGAATGTCGGCGTTGGTTCGATATCGATGTTCGGCTGCTCTTCTGCGGGGGCATTTGCTTCCCCGGGTTGAGGCACAATGGTTGCTGATTCACTACTATCTGACGATTCACCGCCACAGGCCGTTAGACCAGCAATGCTTAGGACCAACGCGATGTGACGGAACCGGAAATTTATGTTCGGATTCATTGTCGCTCTCCTGAGTATTTGTTGTTGTATCGAAGGAGGTAAGGTATACCGTACAAACTAACTTCAGTTGGTAGCGTAGCAAAATTTGTCCAATGTAAAACAGGTTTGTGAAATATTGTCCTACAAGGCCACTTTTTTGACTTGTCTTACCGACACATAATCACTTGATTGGTTCGGGATGATGAGCGGCTATTTACTTCCCTTTCTGCCGGAGCAGCGCTCGTCTCTGGGCGCTATGGCCAAGGTTTGCTGTGCCCTTGCGTACTAAGTTGGCGACATCGGCAAAAATCTTGGGAAAACAATATGAGCACTCCTTTACTGAATGCTTGGCCGGCTGCCAGGGCAGCTCAGAAGTATTTGCTTCGAGTAAAGCGCTGTGAAGCAAGTATTGACGGGCACAGAATGGTTTTCTACGAGCGCGGACAGCCGGGGCCAAGGAGCCCAACCATTGTTTTGGTACATGGCTTTGCCGCAATGAAAGAAAACTGGGTGTTATGGTCGCAGTTTCTGCCGAAAGAGTGGCACTTACTGGTTCCGGATTTGCCCGGATTCGGGGAGAGTGACTACTTCCCTGACGCTTGCTACCAGTTTGAAACGCAGGCGAAGAGGTTGCAAAATTGGCTTTCGGAGTTCGACACCACAAAGGTTCACTTGGTCGGAAGTTCGATGGGCGGTGCGATCGTTGCGGTTTTGGCCCATACACTACAACCGGCACCGAAGTCCGTTACGCTGTTAAATAGCGCAGGTATTCCGGAACATAATCAAGTGGATATCACCGCTCCTTTTGAATCGAATCGTGATGAGATCTTAATTCCTCGGAGCATGGGAGCCGTTTACCAAATGCTTACAAAAGTTGGGAACGGCAAACCGACTATTTCAGGCCTTGCAATGGCGGGCTTGCTTGGACCTGATTTATTGAGCCGGACCGAATCACTGGAACATATTTTTGGCGATATGGTTGCGGATGCCTTCGCCCCAGCCCGATATTTGGGTGTAAAAACACCACCGCTTCAGGTCCAGTGGGGTGATAGGGATACCATTACACCGACCTCGTGCAGCGATTGGTTTATTACAGCGGTGCCTCACGCAGAAATTCATTTGTTCAGGGGAGTAGGGCACCTGCCGATGCTTGAGGTTCCATTTCGCTCTGCCATCGTGTTTGAACATTTTGTGCGTAAGTACAATTCCGCCGGCGGCGTACTTTGACCATTTTCTCATTAAAAAATTGGCAAATACCTATAGCGACATAGCGATGATTGTTCCACCTGGGCGACGCTGTTGTACCTGTTCAGAAAATTCGACCCATCAGTTGGCGTAAAGCATGTCTGCCAGAGGCACAGTGATCAGATACCATAACCCAGAAACTTCACCAGCGTAGAAGGTTGAGCCCCCTCGGAGTCGAGGAATGAGCGAATGCGCTCTAACGTAGGTGAGTCTCTAGGGAGATTTGCAGCTCTGTACCTCCTGCCGGCTAAACGCGCCAAGGATCGGTGTCCCATGGGCTCTGAGAACATATTCTATGTCCTGGTGCAGTGCGTGGTAGCGGTAAAATGGTACCCGTGGGAAAAGGTGATGTATCGAGTGTAGGTTTTGCCCTAACCAGAACCACTCAAGGGGTTTCATCCAAGTTGGCATGATAAGGCTACAGGTATTTCTGTACCGCTGAGTTTCTCGATACGGTATGTGTGGTCTGTAGGCGAACCAGTAAGCGGTGAAGGCACCGCCGGCTACATATCCCACAAGTACTACTGCTGCAGCCGAAGGATTGTCGATCATCGATAAAAAAATGACTCGCCAACCAATTGATAGAGTTAACTCGGTAAGGTACGTCAAACGCTTGCCAAACGTTGCTGTTTTCCAATGGCGAGTGACAAAAAAGGTATTTTGAACCCAAACGAAACGAAGGACTGTTAGGAAAGCACTCCAGGGACCATTGCCGATGCGACTTACGATAAAATCCGGGTCTTTTTCTGGTTGGTTGGTGTACCGATGGTGGGTCATATGTTCCACACGATGCGAGGCATATGGCACTGCGATGAGAGGAGCTACCAGATAGCCGCAGAGGTCATTTAGCCATCTCAGGGTCTCTATGTTGCCATGTATATTTCCGTGAACAGCTTCATGCAGCGGGGTGTAGGCCATATAGGTCAGGATCGCGAGGAATAGCAATGCGAGCCATGCTGGAGTATTGCCGATGGAAAATAGCCACAAATTCACAATAAAACCTGCACAGATGAAAACCGTAAAAACAACGGTGAGCCACGCAGGTTCTCCCATGTATTTGTGAGCCGCGGCAAGTGCTTCTCTATTTTGACGGGTGAGTTCCTCTTGCATCATGGGCTCTCTTTATTGTTGGACAATGTGACAAAGTAATTCGCTTTTCCTGCTTCTTAATTGTCTTTCAAGGCCATTCATTCGATTTGCATCCGCAGCTTCAATGCAAAAGGGCTGGGGTCGCGCTAGAACTTGCTCACTTTGTCTATCGGGGCTCGCGGTTACTGGAGCCGATGAACAGGTACACGGAGTGTCGACGAAGATTTTCTACCCGGTGCAATGAAATAGACGGTAGTTCGGCACGTTCAGTAGCGAAATCGATACGTTCTCCTGCCGGCTTATTATCGCGTTCACGAACACTTTTTGCAGTCTGCCAATCCGGACCAAGGCATTCAGCGAGTTGGCTGGTGGCTATGGCCTGTAAATTTCTGGCGACGTTTTTATCGGGCGCTGAGATCGTGCAGGTGTAAGCAGAGTCTCCGTTGCCCCACGCCCATATCTCACAATAGCCCTTTATCAACTGTTCTTTTGCCCGGTAAATAGTCACTGAGGAAAAGTTACTGCTGCTTCCGCGAAAATGTGAGAAATCGTTAGGGTAATCGGCGACGATGTTTTGAAGGGTGACGCATGGGGCTGTTGTGCCACTTGTAACAGGTTGAAAACTGCTGCACCCGGCCATCGCCGTACCCGTAAGGATGACAACAAAAGCGGCGGTTGTTTTTCTAACCATTAATCGGTTCCTTAGCTAAATGGGGAGTTACGGATGGACTGTGCTTAACTCATCAGGTGAATCAAGGCGCGTCCATATTGTCGCGCAGCATAGCTTAAATTGACTACAATAGAATATCGTTTAACGGGAGCCATTCAATGCCTGCTCTGCCCAGCTTCGCCACGTTTTACCCTCTAAATCATCACCATTCCCAAGGCGCCTGTCAGTGCGGCTCGCCG
Source organism: Marinobacter adhaerens HP15 (assembly GCF_000166295.1). NCBI lineage: Bacteria > Pseudomonadati > Pseudomonadota > Gammaproteobacteria > Pseudomonadales > Marinobacteraceae > Marinobacter > Marinobacter adhaerens. The sequence goes on along the minus strand of NC_017507.1, from coordinate 157,329 downwards.
ATTCTGTCTCAGTTTCACGAGCGCATGATGGCGGATATCAGCCGCAGGCAGTTCATTGGGGGGGCTGCCGGCGTTATGGCGATGTTCGCAGGATTACGCGCCCCTAGAGTTCTGAGCCAGCAGCCCTCGGACCACAACCGCCCGATTCTGCTAAAAAACTTGAGGCTTTTCGATGGTAGCGGCGGACCGCTGCGTGAAGGCGTTGCTATCCGCATTGAGGACGGTCGCATTCAGGCCCTGCTTGCCAACGGGGCAGATTCCGGCAACGCGGAAGTTGTGGACTGTGGCGGCCGTGTTGTGATGCCGGGCCTTATTGACGCCCACTGGCATACCACATTGGCCGGAATAAGCCAGTTTGAAGCCATGACAGCGGATCCTGGATATGTGCATCTGGTCGCAGCCAAAGAAGCGGAACGTACACTGATGCGTGGCGTCACTTCGGTTCGAGATGTTGGTGGTCCCTCCTTTGCCCTCAAACGCGCAATCGATCAAGGAATTGTTAATGGTCCGAGAGTCTTCCCCGCCGGTGCCATGATTTCGCAAACCTCCGGCCATGGTGATTTCCGGATGCGGCACGAGGTGCCTCGGAGCGCCGATTCGCCTTTGAGCGAGCAAGAAAAACAGGGAGTCGCTGTCATCGCCGATGGTGAAGCCGAGGTGCTCCGCCGTACTCGTGAGCAATTGATGCTGGGGGCCTCTCAGATCAAACTGATGGCGGGCGGTGGTGTGGCTTCCACTTATGATCCGCTGGATAGCACACAGTTTACCGAACGGGAATTACGCGCAGCAGTTGACGCCGCAGAGGACTGGGGTACTTACGTTGCAGTGCATGTTTACACGCCTAGGGGTATTCAGCGGAGTCTGCGGGCGGGTGTGAAGTCCATCGAGCACGGTCAACTGGCAGATAAAGAAAGCGTTCGTATGATGGCAGGCGAGGGTGCTTGGTGGAGTTTGCAGCCGTTCCTTCAAGATGAGGATTCCAATGTCTATCCTGATGCCGAACGCCAAGAGTCACAACGGATGGTGGCGGAGGGAACGGTACGGGCTTACGAAATGGCGCAGCATTTTGATGTCAAGACAGCCTGGGGCACGGATATTCTGTTCAGTCCTCGGAACACGCAGAACCAGTTGCGTCACCTCGCCAAACTCACGCGTTTTTATGATTCGCTCACAACGCTGGCAATGGCGACCGGTCGAAACGGTGAGCTCCTGGCAATGTCTGGTCTTCGAAGCACCTATCAAGGCAAGCTCGGTATCATTGAGCCTGACGCCTTAGCGGACCTTTTGGTAGTGGATGGTAGTCCGGAACAGGGACTAGATTTTTTGAATGATCCAAAGGCTAATCTTCGGCTGATTATGAAGGGCGGGCGCGTTTACAAAAACACCCTTTAGCACAATAGTCCGTATGCCTGCTATGGAGCGCCAACCAACGAAGGCTGGTAACGAATTGGGTTTAAGCGTTTGCGTTTGCAGGGTGAATTTGGGTCCAAAAAAGTTCACACTCGATGTTTCGTGCAAAACAGGTCAATGAGAACTTTTAATACATCTGGCCATTTTCCTCGAGGAACGGCTTTTTGCTTAGCTAAGGTCATCTCCTGTATAAACTCACCGGACGTTTCAATCAGCGCTTTGGCCATCGTGGTGTGCACGCCTGGGGGAATACGCCACTTGAGCTGGTTGTGGAAGCTAAGATTGCTCTTCGGTGAGTTCCTTGAACTAATAGACTTCTTCTGTCTTTGCCAACCTCACTCTTGATCGCATGGTATACAGGCATACGCACCGGAATCATTAATAGGTGGAAAATCGTTCGATCAAGTTCACTTCGGCGTTAAAATGTTATCTTGCGCTATTGCGACTGCGACGGGCGAGCCGTAGCGGTTTGAGTACCCATTGAATCCATCAACTTACGCTGACTCGAATTGACGAGTTCGTTTTTCAGCAGATGCTGTAGAAACCGATCTACACGAGTTATGTCGTGAACCATATTAGGGTCTGCCAGAAGTTCTGGAACCCAATCGCGCACGCTGTCAACACAACGCCTGAATGCAATCAGAGCATAACCCACCCCTCCATCTCGGAAATTCAAGGCTTGAGACAATCGCAAAATAGCCGTTTCGCTACCACTGGCCGTTGAACGCTCTGTTTCAATTGCCAATCGAAACTGTCGATTTTTTCGTCGTTCTAGAATCCATAATACAAGGAAAACAGTCGTTGAGAGCGTGCTGGCAGCGGCAATAAAGGAAAGAAAATGGTCCACGTTTACACTCCTTACATTCGATGTCCAGCAAATTGGTACGAATGATATTCCTAAATAGGTTTTCAAAGAGCGGCATCGTCTTATGTCACAAAACATCATTTCCCAAGCGGTAAATGGGAGAATTCGGGGTCGTTTGCCGAACGGTTTAATACCATTTGTTGGAGCACTGTGAGAAAAGCAGATGTTGGTGACTCGTGGTTGAAAGGGGTACGAGCTGATGGTGAAGGTGAATTGGCACATGCGCCTCCGCCACAGAGACGCTCGTTAGCTGGTTGGAAGGGGAGGTGGGCCTTGCTGAATTATCAGCACTGATATTTTGCGAGTGTCGAATGCATCGGTCGTGACTATAACAAAAACGGACCTGACTTTTGTCGTGTTGTTTGGCCTGATTCATGGTCGTATCTGTTTGACGGAGCCGTTTATTTGCGTCCACGGATTAACCGGATACTATGATTCAACGAGAGGTTGAGGCTGACATAGGCATAGAAAGCGCTTTAATGGGTAGTGATCTCGGGTAGGCAACGGTTTCCGGTGGGAAGGGAGAGTGATGTGTGAGGTCCTGTTAACAGAGCGATTACCCGTGGAATGTGCCGAGATAGCTCGTAATCCGATAATTTGGGGACTGTGTTACCGACAGTCCCCGATAACCGCTGGTAGCAACCATTACAAGAACTTATTACCCGGCATTGCAAGCCAACTACTTGTGGAATTCGTAATGTTATACAGCACAAAATAAACACTATAAATTAGGCCATGTGATGAGTTTGTTGATCTGCCCATCATTTGGCAATGAGTGGGCATAATTCTACAAAGAGGTCTGACTTTGGTACGACAGGAAACCTGCGGCGCGTGGATGTCACTGGGAGAGTCTGATGGACGTATCGATATATGGCGAAACGAGGGACATGGGCTCGAAGTCGAGATATACGCGCCAGGATCTCTCCAGAGACGCGTTGATCTGCCATCGGACCAGTGGGTTGTTCTTTTGCGTCGATTCGACTCCTTGCTTGAAGACGAGCGCATTCTTAAGACGTTAAATAGCGGTGATCAGGCAGCTGCATTTGTGGCCGAGTGTTTCAAGGTGTGGAGCATGGCTGATTCGCGGTTAGAGGCATTACTTCAAGAATTGAGTTACGTCGGTTATCGGTTTCCCGATATAAATCGAACTATTTCCCTGACTGCCGCGGCGCCTATGGTTTTGGCAGAAAGGCTTATATTTGCAATTTATCAAAGTGGCGAGTCTCACAAACCTGACACGGACTTAGTGACGAGCCCATCAGAGATTGCGGATATTCTTCAGCGGTATGGGTTTCTGCTTGAGGATATTGTTTTGGTTTTGGATTCCATGGCGCGATTTGAGCCGGCATACAATTATGACAGAGGGTTTTGGGGCTTTGAGGCGGTGCATCGACACATCCCGATTGGTTTACGTCAGGGCCCTGATGGAATCAGTGAAGCTTTTGCACCGATACTGCCCGGTTGTTTGGTTAATGGAAAATCGATTAGTGAAGTGCTGTCCCGCATTCAGCCGCGTGTTAAAGACGTTCTTGATCATTTAATTGCCAATGGAGAGCCTTTACCAAGGCAACTGGACTTGTATATGGCGCGCCAACGAACTGAGTATCAGGATGCTCGCTTTTTCACGTTGGCCGTTGAAATTAGCTAATTGGCCGTTTTGTGTCGTTCGTTGCCAGCCCATGGTCTCTCTATGAAAGCGACAAGACCGTTACCAGAGTATACTCCGGGGGTTGGATCCAGTGTACTAAAAACTACCTCAATCCTCAGTAAAGGAGGCTTACACTTAGGGCATCTCAAAAGATGTTCTTACTGGCAGATAGGCACGGTGATTAGGGCAAATGATCATAATGGCGTTGCTTGTTTTTCCAGTGTCGAGAAATTTAGAATGCTCTGTACGTAGCTCGGCTTGAGAACAGCGTTACGATGTATGCTCCAGACTCCGAAGTTAGCACTATTGAAAACCGAGAGCCGATATTTGTTCAGATGAAATCGGTATCAAAGTCCGCATCTTCGTCAGTGACCGAGCAATGTTAAACCGCCCAAGTGCAATAATGGGGTCAACAGCATCTAGGTTTTGAAAATTGAGTCGGGTCCATTGTTTACGATGGACAAGGACGCTTATGAGGTAGACGTTGTCTGCCTGACCTGTTGCATCGTTAATTTCGGTTTTAAACGCGGTCGCCAACACGGTGTTGATATCAGAGTGCACAGTGAAAGCTTCCCCAATAAGTCTGAAGAGCATGGAGTGCGCGTAGCTGCAAAATCTTTGCTGTTTTTTCCGTTGGGGGAATGGTTTCACGGACAGACCGATTCCTCGCTTATAGGCAGCTACATCTTCCGAAGGTACTTGCTCTATATCAGGTAGCTCTACCTCGATGCTAAACAGTCTTTTCAGCTCATCTGTGTCTACAGCTATGTCGCCTTCAGTCGGCCAATCAATATCTTCCAGAACATCCTCAAAGACCTGCGTAATGGCGCTCCAATCTCCTTGCTGGCAAAGTCTATAAGCGGACTTCCTTTCTGCCTCAAATTGCTCATGTTCCTCTTTTGCAGATTGCCAATTTTTTGTCGCCTCTCGGTGAAGTAGAAGGGTCGCAAAATTTTGTCGTTCGACTTCCCCGCGCTTTTTGGACATGAACCGTTCAATGAGGCCTAATTTTCGAAGGCGTGGAGGCTCGGGCGCTGGTTCTTCAAAGGTCGTGGGCAGATAAGTTGCCGTTTGCTCCGGAGACGGCGTTTGGGCATGCAGCGAACGGAACGACTCGAGAAGCGCAGAGTGTCCCTGCATATGAGTATCCAAAGCTTTGCGTAAAGACTCGGCGGCAAAGCTCTTAGCGGCTTGTAGGCCGTCTTCTCCAAGGTCTTGACCGTGCTCATCGAAAACCCGAATTGATCCGTCTACTGATCGAATGCGCACTTGCTCTATTCGACGAGCAACGTCGGGAATGTCTGTCGAAAGTTGCAACGAAGGATAGGCCTTGGCATTGCGAGTTGTTTCACCAGCAATGCGTTCGCGATAAGTTACTCCGGCGTCTGGAATATTTAAACTCTCCCATTGGCCCCGTCGATGTAGGGAAAGTGGAGTTTTGCGAGTTCCCGCAGACAAACCCACTCCTCTTTTACCGATGTTAACGCGAAAGCCGGGTGCGATTCGGATTGATGTGCGATGGCGGAATGCCATAGTAGCTCCGTTTAGAAAAACTAATGATCAAAGAATATATCGATAAGAAGTCATCATACGTTCGTGGGGTTCTGCATATCTCGAACATATAGTATTGGTCCGCTAATTTAATACCAATGCTCGGCGTAGTTCGTTGCCCATGCTTTTTACGCTAATAGAGGCTGACTTGAGAACAAGATGGTGTCTTTCATTGTTGGTGTATGAAAAAAACCGCGCCATCGTGGCGCGGTGAGAGTAAGGCTTGCACATAAAAGGACGCACTTGACATGCATGAGACATTACGCCACGCCATTGTAGATAGATGCATGCGGCATTCACGGTGGCCTGATATGCCAAATATTCGAAGATTGTCTCGCTTTAGCCGGGACATGGCGAAAGGCCCTTTCGCTTGAGGAGGGGAGCTGTAAACCCAAGTTATCGAAAAGCGCGTCCCAGCGATGACTTCAACCGCCTTTTGCTCGACGATACTGATCTGGCGTTATTCCGTACCATCGTTTGAATGCTCGACGGAAGCTCGCACCATCGTGATAACCCAATAATGTCGCGACGGATTCAATAGAAAGGTGTCTATCTTTCAGATAATTTCCGGCTTGGCGGGCTAAAATTCTATCTCGAATCTCGCGAAATCCTGTACCCTCACGCTTCAAACGTCGAGCTAATGTGCGCTTACTGATGAACAACGCAGCGGCTGCGCTATCCTCAGTCAATTGGCCAGCAGGGGAGGAGATCATCATTATCTCAATTTTTCGCCAGCAGGTATTCGATTTTTCTGGGAGGTTTGCCAACATAATTTCGCATTGTTCGCGCACTAAGGCGTAGCTTTCGTTACTCGCAGATGCGTTGGCGACCTCGCACAACGTCATTGGTACGCGCACGAACAACTCACCACTTGAAAAAAAGACCCGGCCAGGAATGTGATCCGCATACCCCGCCGCCGGCCCCGGATCTTTGTGGACAAAGAACGTGTCCACCTCATGCGCAGGTCGGCCAATAATAAATTCAGCGCAAGATAGCAAAGTCAATGCGCATATCTCAGCCATAAAACGGCTTACTTCAGGATTCATTTTGGCATCAAGAATCGCGCGCACGATTAAATGATCATGATCAATGTATCGATCCAGCCTGACAAAACTTATTCGTGTTGGCAAAAACGCCTGAAAAGCTTCAATGGCAGACAGCAAATTAGGGCTGCTACACGCGAGATAACCTAGGGGACCATGAGCAGCCGGGGTTAGCCGCCTGCCAATTCGCACCCCCAGTTTGTCGTCCTCGGCAAGGCGCAAAGCGTTTTCGATGACTCGTATTTGTTGATGGGCATTAAGTCGGGTGCCTTCGTCCAACAACTCTTCGACAGTGAGGTGCGTTTCCCGCAGTAGCTTTGGCAGGTCGCTCGCTTGCATGCCCAGTTCCTGCGCAATAAGCCGTGTATAGCTGGTTGGAATACTGGCAAAAGCGAACGAGTCTAAGTGCGTCATCTGGCTTATCAATTGATTAATTGTAGGGCAGTCGTACGATTGTCTTTTTATGTCCCTCTCCTGTCAATTGATGACCTTTTAGCCTCGTCTTCTGCACGGCAATCTAGAAAGCATCCAAACTCATTCGCTTGTGGCTGATCTATAGCCATCCGAGAACTCTGGAGGATTCATGGGCCATATCACGTTTATCGAGCACAACGGTACTCAGCATAAGATAAAAATTGAGCCAGACAAATCGCTGATGCAGCATGCCACAGACAACATGGTTCCGGGCATTGATGCTGATTGCGGGGGCGCCTGCGCTTGCGGCACTTGCCATGTGGTTGTCGATGATGCTTGGTATGCGAAGACCGGCAAGACCAACATTGTCGAGCAGCAGATGCTAGACATGACACCTGAGCGCGCGCCGACCTCTCGCTTGGCTTGCCAAATTGAGATCACCGATGCCATGGATGGTCTAGTGGTTCGCTTGCCCGAATTTCAGATGTAATGGAGACGCCTGATGAAACTTCAAACCCGTGCAATGAATCTTAGTGCCCGTTTTGTGCCGATACAGTGGCAAGTGAGAGCCGCCCATCTTGCGCAACAGGCGCTGGAGAGGGTTGGTTTGGCACCACAGACTCCGAAGTTTTCGGAGCATCCCTTGCCCGATGTGTCTTCGCTAGCGATTGAAGATGTCGACGTTAGCAATCCTTTTCTTTGGCGCCAGGGTTTGTGGGACGCCTACTTCAGGCGATTAAGAAACGAAAAGCCGGTGCACTTTCAACAAAACAGCGCGTTTGGGCCTTTTTGGTCTGTGACCCGGTTCAGCGATATCCTCTTTGTAGATAAACGACATGATCTATTTTCCGCGGAACCCATTATCACTTTGGGCGATCAACCGGCGGGACTGGCAATTGAAACGTTCATCGCGATGGATCCTCCAAAGCACGATAGACAGCGACAGGCAGTGCAGGGCGTGGTTGCACCCAAGAACCTCAGGGAATTGGAAGGCTTAATCCGACAGCGAACTCAAGATGTGCTGGATCAACTCCCTGTTGATGAACCCATTGATTGGGTCAATGATGTGTCCATCGAGCTTACGGCTCGAATGTTGGCAACGCTGCTGGACTTCCCCTACGATCAACGCCGCAAACTGGTGTACTGGTCCGATTTGGCTGCCGCGAGCCCTGAGACAACCGGGGGCGATGTCGGGCGAGATGAGTTTTTCCCAGCTGTTGCCGACGTCGCACGATCCTTCTCCATGTTGTGGCGCGAAAAAGAGGCACTTCGGGATTCGGGAGAAAAACCGGGCTTCGACGTGATTAGCATGATGGTCAATAACGAAGATACAAAGGACCTGATCCATCGCCCCATGGAATTTTTGGGCAACCTGGCACTGCTTATCGTTGGTGGCAACGACACTACCCGCAACTCGATGACCGGTGGCGTGTTAGCTTTGCACAAATTCCCAAAAGAATTCGATAAGCTCAAAGCTAATCCGGCCCTCATTCCTAATATGGTATCCGAAATTATCCGGTGGCAGACGCCATTGGCTTACATGCGCCGAGTTGCAAAAAAGGACGTTGAGCTAAACGGTGAAAAGATTCGCAAAGGCGACAAGGTAGTCATGTGGTATGCATCCGGCAACCGGGACGAGCGAGCGATTGATAAACCGGATCAGTTCATCATTGATCGTAAAGGAGCTCGTAACCACCTTTCTTTCGGTTTCGGTGTGCATCGGTGCATGGGCAACCGCCTAGCCGAGATGCAACTCCGGATTCTTTGGGAAGAAGTTTTGGCACGCTTTGACCAGATTGAGGTTCTGGATGAACCTGAATATGTCCAGTCAAACTTCGTTCGAGGCTATACCAGGATGATGGTCAAACTCACTAAAAAGAATCAGGAGTGAGTTACAGAAAAAGCAAAGCTTGAGCGTGAATAGGTAGAGGCCCAGTTGCAGGCGAGCGAGAACGCATTGCAAGGGCGGTGATAATTTAGTTATGCGATCGTGACATGTAACTCTGCTAGTCGACTGTGCCTCTTAGATGTCAGTCAAGTCGATATTTAATCAATGGCCTGATGGCCAAAGGTCAGGCCGTTGTCAATAAAGCGCTGCAAAACAATACCATAGGTGCCATCAGGCAGTTCCTTGGCAATTTCGAAAGGTTTTCCGGCGCTGTTAAGGGGTTCTCTGCTCAAGTCCAGAAGGCGGTATTTTTTCGGCCGCTGTTTTTTCTCATCTCTTACCAACATTACCTTCGGTTTCCGACGATTTCTCGGGTTAGAGGCAATCACGATGGCCACCTCGCCCGATTTCATCTCAACGATGGAACCTGGCGGATAGATGCCGATCATAAGTACGAACTCGCGGGTTAAGTCAGGATCAAACTGATTGCCTCGGCATCTGTGGATGATTTCCAGTCCCTCCATGGACGATCGACCTTTGTCATAGACTCGATTGCTTGTTATCGCATCGTAGGTGTCTACGATGGCAACAACTTTTGCGAAGTAGGGGATCTGATAGGCAACTAGTCCTCGAGGATAACCTTTGCCATCCAGACGTTCGTGATGGTTATATGCCACGTCTACCGTGGCATGAACGACTTTGGGTAGAGCCATTAACATGTCACGGCCCCAGTTAGTGTGATTCTGCATAATCCCGTATTCCTCTGGGGTCAGAGCTCCTGGTTTTTGCAGAATATCGACAGGAACTTTGGATTTGCCGACATCATGCAGCAGACCGCACAGTCCAAGCGTGCGAATCTCCTCCTCTAACAATCCCAGCTTCTTGCCAAAAGCAGCTGACAGGATTGAAACGTTTAGGCAGTGCTCGGCGGTGTATTCGTCCTTGTGCTTTAGTTTGGTGAGCAGCAGTAGCGCATCATCATTTCTCAATAGACTGTCGACGCAATCGTTGACAACTTCCCTGGCTTTGTTGAGATCCAGTGCCCTGCCAATACGAAGCCCGGACATGATGCTGCTAGCGACCGATTTTGCTTCTGTATAGTAGCTCTTTGCCCGGTTCACCTCCTGCTCGACGCCGATCTTATTAATATAGGTCACTCGCTTGCCGGTTAGAGCCTGCTTGTGGCTGTTCCGATCTTTGCTGCGCGTGTTTGGATTGTTGCGTTGTCTGACGCGCCCTTGGATGCCATTGACACGAGATACCGGACGGTTTTGATGATCGTCCGTGGGTTGTAATTCTGATTCAGTGTGTTTGACCTTACCCTCGATAACAACCTTTCGACACTGGGATTGAATAGCATCGATATCGTCTTGCCTCTGTATAATAAAACCCTGAATCAAAAAGTCGGTTTCTTCCCATGGACGGTCAAGCCTGACCACATGCATACCGATTCGTAGTTCGGAGACGTCAATTTCAAGTTCGATTGTTTCGTAGCGCATGTAGTAGTTTACCTATTTTCCCAGCTTTAACTCCTGACCCGCCCTCTCAGCGGTTTAAAACAGCTCGGGCGGTCGTGCTTGATTTGGCAAAAGCCTTGCCGCTCTATCACTGTGCTCTACAGCAGTCACCGATAGGTCGACAGGGCAAGATTTGCTTGTCTAAGAACTAGATCATGGTGGCTGCGCTAAGTTGAGTAGGTTTGCCGCCTCCTGCTTGGCCAGTTCGGCATTGTAGGGCCGTTCATTTAATATCTAACGCTGCCCCGGCTGGGTCAATAGCATCATTAATAGACCTACTGGCCAGCGGAATTGTGAGCTTGCGCCAGATATCGTCATAGTATGTCAGGTTGGGCTCCTTCGGACGTTGATAACGTATGACTCGAGTGGTTCGAGACTCTAAATTGCCGGCGTGGTACGTCCGCAAGCTTGCCTCGTACTAACACTGAGGCAAAGCTCGGGCTTTTAGTTTATCGGGTTCGATCATGCCGCAGACGCAATTGATGGGTTTTTAGTGTGCGAGTGATGAGGACACGGTATGCAATTACACGATAGAGCGCCGTTGATTTTTCAGGCGGAGAATGATCATGGGGCGTTTGAGCTACGCGTTTTGGTCCAGCTGGATGGTAAGCTAGCGGCTTACGGGCGCGAGTGGCTTAATCAAGATCAGCGCAATGCGGTTCTTGACGGCAAGCTGCAAGTCGCTCGTCTTCTCTGGGTACCAGAGACAGCGACGCTTAACGATCAGGTGCATTGGTGCGTGTCCGACTGGCGTAGGCAGGGCTTTGCGCCATTGGTCCGCAATGATTTAGCGTTCGATGTTCGCCAGCGCCGCCTTATTCCCGATGTGGATCTTGGCTACCTATCCCTCCCGACACAGCGGCCCAGCAATTCGCTATGCAATGAAGTAGGGTGCTGATTCTGCGAGGTTCTGAATTGATCATCGAGCAGGTTGCTCACCCCCTCCGCAAGCGAGGGGAAGCTGTCAATGGACACGTGTCCGGTATCATCCGTGTCAGAGTCAGACACTTGTGTAAGTTTCTGGGAGAGTGAGGGCAATTTAAATCACTGCCACGCCACATTTGGGAGCGTGCCGTCGACTTGTTTGAACCTCTGACACTCAGACCATGCACTTGATTATGCTTGCGATTCCGGACGACGATGTGCTGATCCATGCCGGCGATAGTCTAAGGTAACGGGCGTTAGATTTTGAGGCACTTTGGACGGCAACATATGCAATGTCCGAAAAGTTCCTTACGTCTCGTTGAGCCGGAACCCACGACGCCGGTTCAGCCTTGACCGCACAGCAAAAAGGCAGCAAGCATCGCTGAATGTAAAGGTGAGCTTCAGGCCTGATGATCAGGTTTGAGTAGGTCGCTCCGAACTGATCCGATTAAAGATCTTTGCCTGAAAATTGCAGAACGGTTATGGGCGTATTGCCAAACGCGAATTACTCAATGGTCGGTAGAAATGAAACACGCGCAGTATCCCATGCAGCTTGTGTTCTATTTTTTGGACAAACCAAAACGCGAGATCGGTTTGGAAAGAAGCCAGCCCGGAAAATCGAGTAGAAAACCGGGCCGGCTCGCCCCATGTTGTGTGTCCATCAGCTACGATGATCACAATCAAAGGTATACGGGCTACATTATCCGTTGGATTTTAGACTACTCAGTTTAGTTGTTCCCAGCTGGCAACGGCTTCCGCGCCGTATTCTTTGCGCCACTCGTTTAGCGTTTTTTGATTTCCGCCCCGTGTTTTGACGATTTCACCAGAGTGAGGGTTTTTGTAGGTTTTCATTGCACGCTTGGGCCCATCGGAAGTGGGCATGGTGGTTGGTGTCAGTGAGGAATCAGCAGCGGTAAGGACATTGAACGCATGTTTTGCGGTGAAATTATACTCTTTGAGCAACGCTTTAATATCGGCCTCAAATTGTAGTTCCCGTTTTAGGCCAGTATCTTCTTCGAGCTGCCGGAGTTCATCGGCAAGCTTTGCCATCAAGCGTTTTTTCTCAAGATAATTGGACAGTTTTGCCATAAAAATAAACCTTCGATTGAAAGTTGGTAGGAGATGAATAATTAAGAGTCAAATATATAGCAATAGGCCCGAAAATTGAAGGTAAAGGGTGTTGTACGATAGATAGCCTGGTCTCAAAATCGGGAATATCACTTCTAATTGCACTGTCAGACATTGACTTCGTAGTTCGTTGACATTCACGTAATCAACAAGGATCGAATTTGGGCGAAGTTCTTCCAAATAACGCTCGGCCTTAGTCCGGGTCAGAAGTCTCCCCCGATCGTTTGCCTTAAAAATCTTGATGATGAGGCCTAGTGGAATGTTTGGTTTCTCGGCAGCGGTATGGAGAACAGCATCGCCCCAATAATTCTGGTCCTCTCTCGGAACGCTCAGTTCGCTAAACAATCCAACAACACCATCGAAGCTTTCAATGAGCGGAGGTTTTTGCGCAAGCGTGAAAAACTCATGAAAGGCAAACTCATATTGAAAGGAGCCTTCTTGTTATTCGCTATTCCGCAAGCTCAATTCAAATATAGGTCGCGTGCCAATGCATGGCTGTCGACATCGACCGCGCGTATCTGAACGTCGACCTCTAACCAGACTTTGACCTCGCAAGTCTCAGGGAATTGCCGTCGGCACTGCAGGAGGAAGCTCTGGCGATTATTCGTCTGGATTGGTGCGGCGCGGCCTTGCACGCCTATCTTCCAGATGGGCATCTCCACCTGGATCAGTGGGCAGGCGAGGGCATTTCACAGTTTGAGACGCCGTAGATCGTTGCGCTGGTTTTATCCGTGGAGTGCTCCCCACCCCTTGCGAGCGGGGCGGGGAGAGCGTAAGTCGAGTTAAAAAGCGGTACCAAGTTCAAGGGCAGCCCCGACATCAGCGTCGCTGTACAGAGCTGCCAGATCAAGGCGAGCACCGAACACATTGAATCCTGCGCCGGCGGTGAACTGCGTGCCTTCCTCGATTCCAGCCGACTCCGTTTCGTCGGCGATGTTATGTCGAACCCCGACACGCAACTGGGCATAACGGAACGCGTCGAATTCAGCGCCCACGGCAACCCATTGACGGTCGGACTCAAAACCAAAGCCCTCTTGCTTTGTCAGATCAGCCTCGGCCGTCACCACATGGTAGTCGCCGTAGTGCGCAATGCCGGCGGTGACTCTCGGATCCAGTGTCAGTTCGCGTTCCTGCTCGCCCAGATCGGGACGTTTTGCCGCGGACTTGAGGTCCATTGGAATCACGTTTTTGATTGCAGCACCGGCTTGCCACCGATTCGTCTCGCCAAAGCGATACGCGACGCCGAGGTCCAGGTTAAAGCCGCTTTTTCGGTTTCAAACTCGCTGCCGTCGAACTCATCTTCGTCGAAACCGGACACCGTTTCGGTGTATTGGAAGGTCCGCAGGTTTACATACTTTGGAGAAACCCCAACCTGAATTTTTTCCCCGTTATTGAGCTCAAATTCGCGCGCAAAGCTGACGCCCACCTCGGACACGGCAGAAGCTAGCACGCGGCCCCGAGACTCCAGGTCGGTCGAGATTGGTGTTCCAGGGGGCGGGAGAGTGCCCGTCTCGATGGCCTCCAGGCGAGCATCATCGTCTTCGTCAAATTCACCCCGGACAGTTGCCGTAAGATTGCCGTTGACAAAGACGCCTACAGAAAGCGACTTCCCCGGAAAAGCGACAGCCAGCCCAACTCCGACATCGGCCCGAACGGTGTCCTGGTCAAAGGCCTGAAGCTGATCTCGGAGCCGTCCGGCTTCGGCTTGTACATTCGATGGGTTGGCGGGTAGAGCGGTGGCTGCGGCGTCCAATCGGCCGATGGTGTCCTGGATAGTATCCACCTGGTCGGTCACTTCTTCCTTATCGGCAACACGGGCGTTTACCGAAGGAAGTAGGAGGCCAAAGTCGTCGGACCACCCGTGGTGATCGCTTGCCATGAGTGCCGGGTTTGTACTGGCCGCGTCCACAGGCGAAGCGGCTGCCACCCCGGTACCACCCATCCCCAATGAACGAGCGGATGAGAAGGAGGCGGGCGCTGCGAGTGCCGTGGAAGAAATAAGGGCAACCGAAACGGCCAGAGCATGAGGTGCCAATTTTAGATGCATACTTAATCCTTTGGGTTAGAGGGACAAACAGTTATCTAACATAAAATAGAATAACCCGTACTATGCTGCCAATTTGTAGCTGAACACGGCGAAAAGCCCCTTCGCTTGCGGAGGGGAGCTGTCAAAGAAACCGATTCTAATTAGCGTATTAAAGTGAGAACTATGTACAGCACTACTGTCAGACACCTTATATTGCTGCAGTTGATCCCTCGGGCGCCTCGGTCGACGACAGCAAAACACCTTGTGCAGCCGTTAGCAGACTGGGGTATTCGAGTGACGGTTCGTTCGGTACAGCGAGACCTGGACGCCCTCAGCGTCCGGTTTCCGTTGATTCTGGATTCAACAGACCGAAAAGCTTCTTGCTGCATTGGAGCATACGGGTGTTTTGAGCGATGAGCAGTTAATGGCGTTGCACATTGAGTGTCTAAACGAAAAATATAGCGATTAAACTTCTCTAGCTACAAGCTTAGATGCTGTCCGTTTCACCTGCTTCATCTCATTCTAGAGTTCGTTGGTCAGGATGACCCGGGCTCAGAGCTGGCAGGGATGTCTGGCAAACGCGACATCCATCTAGGGGTGCGATGGTCCGAAGAGCGGCTTGGCTTCGTCACGAAGGAATGGCGCAGAGCGTTCCATATGGCAGCTCAATATCCAGTCGTACTTTGGCCTCAGTGCCCTTTACATGCCGTTTCACAGAGGATAGCCGCAAATCTTTCCCAATTTTTCCATACGAGCGATTGCTGGCTGAGGTACTCCCATAGCTCCACCCGCCCTTGGCTGATTAAAACAAGAGAGCGAAGTTTTTGAAGCTAACAGCCAGAGTAATTGTGTGTATCTATAGAAGATGACTTTCCCCTTTTAGGGGCACTCAGTTGCTACCAACTTAATGCGGAAAAGCCTCCTTCGTGGCTGTCTTTTCATTTCCGGCTCCGAGCTTTCTGGTCGGGATGTGGCCGTATGAGAACGAATGTCTACGTCGATGGCTACGACTTTTCCAGAGCACTTCGAAATGGCACCGACATATATCTTTCAGAGTACTGGCGACTAACCGCATATAGCATTGATGTAGCGGTAGCTCGCCAAAAGCGACGCCCGAAATCAGGTTATTAGTTGGGATGTCTTGCGTTGCGTATAAGAAGGAACCAACTGTTTTTGGTCGACTGAACGACGAGAGAATGCCGATACGCTGGCAACATTGTTGGACGCCGTATAGACCAAAAATAAGCCCCCAATCATACCCTCCAACACGATCTGGAAACCCATTCCCTATTCGCCACGATGTGCCGGGTTTCAGGCCGTTTACACAATTGGCAACGGCATATTTGTGTGATTTAGAGATAAGCCAAGCTGGATTTTTTCTTCATCGCTGAATTCAAACTTGTGCGAGAGGCTGACGCCCGATTGTTCAAGGCGCTTGGTTCCTGCGGTATGGGTGTTGTCTGGCCCTCATGGCTTTCCAACCCGGGGACGGGGCTATCCACCGGAGAAAAAGGATGCTTTTTCTTGTGCGAAGTCTTTATAATTGTACGTCAGAATACAAGATACTATGCGAGAAAAAAATGAAGCGTTTACCAATCGTTGTTGCTTTTTTTGCTCTTCCGTTGAGCTCCGCTTTGAGTGCGGAACCGGTTAATCGCCTATACCTTACACCTTTTATTGGTTATCAATTTTTTGATAGCAAAACAAACGTTGATGATGCAAAAACTCAGGGGTTGGGCGTTGAGTATCGATTCTCTCAGCAATGGGCGATAGAGCTATCTTACACATCGGCAGACCCGGATGTGAGTTTTGATAAAACTCATCTTGACTCGATGTTAGGCGAGCCCGAGTTTCCAATTATTGAGGACCCGCTGCCAGGTAGTCCGGCTCAATCGGTCGGAGCTACTGGTTCATCGGAGTTCAGTGCCTTTCGGGTCGACGGTTTGCACTATTTTGCGCCACTCTCGCAAACTTTAAATCCGTACGTCTCGGCTGGGGTTGGACATGCGTCGATCGATCAGGGTGATCAAACACGACTAAATGTGGGTGCCGGGCTTCGGTTTGACTTCACTGACCGACTTTCATTGAAAAGTGAGGTTAGGCAGTTTCATGGCGTGGACGACAGCGTTTGGGATACGCAGGCTCTGATCGGTATTTCATTTGCCTTTGACCGTGCGCCTGTTCGACGTAATGAGGTGCGCGCTGTTTCAGAGGTTGCGATGGTTGAGCCTAAGCCGGACGGCGTAATCGACAGCGATGGCGACGGTGTCCCTGATGACCAAGATCAATGTGCTGGAACGGACGCCGCTCGTGTTGCTGAAGTTGATTCTGTAGGTTGCCTTGGAGAAGTCAAGACTTTGCGAACTGAAGTTGTAAGTATTACTTTTCCGTTGGATAGTGCAAGCATTCCGGCCGAGTTCGACTCGGAGATCGATCGCATTGCCGCTTTAATCCTTGAGAACACGGGTACAGTAATCGAAATAGCGGGGCATGCTGATGCTTCGGGAGACTCTGTCTATAATCAAAGGCTGTCTCAACGTCGAGCTGAATCTGTAGCGTCGGCTTTGATATCGCGGAATGCAACGATAGCGGATCGTATTAAGGCTGTTGGTTATGGGGAAACTCAACCAATAGCGACAAATGAAACGGCACAAGGTCGGGAAATGAACCGCCGCGTTGAGGCTCGAGTACAAGTGCTGCGTTAATGCATTGGGATCTTCCCTGAACAGACAAGGTACTTCGACCTTTGCTATGTCGGTTAGCGCAAAAAAATAATCTACCGATGTTCGGACGCGTTGCGTCGCGTTTGTGGGTATACAAATGGGATTGTTAATCCCAATATTTTGTTAGCCCACTGAGTCCGTAATGAAAGTGGGCTTGTTGAGTGTCCACAAGAACTGCAGTGGACATTCTTTTATCGACCATCCTGCCAGCCGTTGATAGGGATACTAGGTTGTTTGCTTGTTAAGGAGTGATAATTGAAAGAAGCGATGGGTGTTTCACTAAACTTCGAACGCCATGGGCGTGATCCTCATTGAAAACATTTGATTCACACCAACGACCCACAGACGCGATATTAACCTTGGTAATTTTCGGTCGCATCGTTCAAGCAAGCACCGAGTGTTGGCCCCGGTGAAACGTTTGCGGTGAAATGCACGTAGTGCACTTCAATAGTGTCACCGGGATGCAAGCTGCCGCATTTAAACGAGCAAATGTCAAAGCGTTGCTGTCGTCGACTATCACCATGGGTGAGAGAACGGTCGCTTTGCGCCAGTGTTGAAACGATCGGTC
The DNA here is from genome assembly GCF_000166295.1 of Marinobacter adhaerens HP15. Lineage (NCBI taxonomy): Bacteria > Pseudomonadati > Pseudomonadota > Gammaproteobacteria > Pseudomonadales > Marinobacteraceae > Marinobacter > Marinobacter adhaerens. The sequence continues at coordinate 139,624 of NC_017507.1, read as the reverse complement.
ACGCTTGAGAACGGCCTTTGTGACGTTCGATTTCTTGGGCCAGATGAGCCGCGAACTCGCCTAGTTCTTGTTCACCCCAGAAGTCATCAGACGAGGATCCATTCCGACCTTGAAGAGTTTCTGACACCTTGCGGCGTTTTAGCTCAGCCCGCTGATGTGCGAAGACAAAGTGTAAGGCATCGACTGGAATGTCATGGCCTTCGTCGTTCATGATTCTTCTTAGATATTTGAATGCGTCCGGTCCGGGTTTTTTCTCTTTTCGAATACGATCTGCATCCTTTTTACGAATCTCAAAAGCACTCGTCCATTGGTCAATCGCAAGGTCCCATGCCGCATCGAAGCTCTGTTCGGCACTGATAACGAACCGTTGGGTTTGCTCTCTCAAATTCACTATAAATTGACAGTGATACCGTTCAGAACCGGGGTTTCGGAGGATTCCAAGAGTGACTCCTCTGAAGCCAAGCCCTCGTCCTGCCAGTGTACGGGGATGATCTGAGCGCAGTTGGTCGAAGTATTGAGCCGCAAACGAGCGCATCCTCAGCCGAGCATAATAATGTTGTGCTCGAAGCCGCTGGTACTCGTTCCACTCAGAATCCCGTATGAACGGGTGGGTATTGCGAATCGAAAAATATTTTTGATAACGCTTGTTTCTGACGGTGCCGCTGACTCTCCAGCCAGCAAATCCGCTTTTCAGTTCACCATAGTCGTAAAAGTCGATCGCCATATTTTTCGGTTTAGCAGGTGTTGTGAACAAAAAGAATTTGTCTTGATAGTTTAAAAGATCCATCAAGAAATGTCAGTATACAGTGTGCTCTACGAAACACCATCGTTTAAAGAGCTGCAGCCATCATCACCACTGAATGTTAACTCATTTAAGTGGTACGCAAAGACACTTGGTCTGTATCACGAAAACCATAACAAACGGCCCTGCCGGCCATTCTTCACGCGCGGCTCTGCTTGGTTATCCGGTTTTAAAACAAGGCTATGAGTGCTCTGTTACGAACTGACTAACTGCTTGTGCGACGCGTTCCGGTTGCGTAATTGGCGCCCAATGTGGTGCGTCAATTGCGAGTATTTTTAAGTCAGCAACCCAGCTAGAGAGGCCATCCATTAGTTGGGGTCGGACATAGGCATCGCGTTTTGGAACGATGACCTGGACGGGGCAGCGAGCAATTCGAATCCTGGGATTTAGGAGTCGCGACACAAAATTAGCTCGGTACAGTTTTACGCCATATTGCCCATCATCTCTTTGTGACGAATGATATGTGGCGTCTGATATTTCCTCATGCTTCTTCAAATAATCTGGCCAGTACTTATCGAGTCCAATGCGCCAAATGGCCTCCGGCACAACAGGAATTTGAAACATAAATACATACCAGGAATGCGCTAACTGATCAGCCATTCTCTTGAGTTTCGGAAGGTTTGCTGAGGATACTGCGTTGCGAATCCACCAGCCTACATGATCCAAGCAGGGACCGGATATTGAAGTGTAAGACAGTATGCGATCTTTCAAAGTGTTGCCAGTGACGGACTCCCAGCACTGAATCGAGCCCCAGTCATGAGCGATCAAATGAAAGCCACGCCCAGGAATCAGGGCATTGACCACGGCCTCTAGATCCTTTGCAAGCAGGGGCAGTTTATAACTGTTTGTCTTACTCGGTTTGTCTGACTTACCGGCGCCGCGGACATCATATCGGATAATGAGATATCGATCTTTCAGCCTCTGTGTGACTTGATCCCAAACCTGGAGGTTATCCGGATAGCCATGAACTAACACAAGAGGTGTTGCCTTCGAATCGCCCTCAATCACGGCATGGATTAGGAGATCGCCGCTGATGATCCAGTGTGTTTTTTGCTGACTCACGGTGTACTCCCTAGCCTCGACGGTGTCCCGATCATAGCCCAACTTGTTGATCAGCGTTGGCAGCAGAGTGGGCCAAGACTCGACAGCCCCTCTCCGCAAGAGAACGGGATTCTTGGTTAGGCCGCAGAATCCATCGTTATGTAGAGCTACTCAACTTGCAGGAGTTGATGCGGTGGTGATTTGGCCCGAGAAACCCTTCCGACTGTCGCGCTTGTGCGTCGATAGTGTCGGGAAACAATGTGAGTGAAGCCAAAGGTGCAATATGAAGAGTGCGGATTACATCATTATTGGGGGTGGGTCGAGTGGCTGTACCTTGGCAGGCCGTTTAAGTGAGAATCCGAGATCTGAGGTTGCATTGCTGGAGGCCGGACCGGACCGGGGGAGTAGCGCGTTGATTAGAACGCCGGCTGCCGTGGTCGCTATGGTCCCGCGTAAGGTTAACAACTGGGCCTTTGAGACCACACCCCAGCCTGGACTGAACGGCAGACGGGGGTATCAACCCAGGGGGCGAGTACTGGGTGGGTCTTCAGCAATTAATGCGATGGCCTATATTCGCGGCCACGCAAGCGACTACGACGCGTGGGAAGCCGCAGGCAACGAGGGTTGGGGCTTCAACGATGTCCTTCCGTATTTTAAAAAATCAGAAGCCAATCAGAGGTTTCATGACGATTGGCATGGAAATAGTGGACCGCTGAAAGTTAGCGATTTACAAAGCGATAATCCCTTCCAGAAGCACTATCTCGAGGCCGCTCGGCAGGTCGGTTATCCGATAACGGAGGACTTTAATGGACCTCAACAGGAGGGAATCGGATTATACCAAGTTACACAGCTCAACGGTGAGCGCTGGAGCGCTTATCGGGCTTACATAGAACCTCACAGGTCAAGCCGAAGAAATCTTTCTATTCATACGGAAGCAATTGCGCAAAGAATTGTTTTTGAAGGCAAGCGGGCCATCGGTGTCGAGTTCACCAGGCGAGGGCGGTTGGAGTATATTCGGGCTCGGAAAGAAGTCATTCTGAGTGCTGGCGCATTTCAGTCCCCTCAATTGTTGATGTTGTCTGGTATTGGCGACAAAGCAGAGCTGAGCGAGAAGGGCATTGAGGTAATGCATCACCTTCCCGGCGTCGGCAAAAACCTTCAGGACCACCCAGACTTTATTTTCGGCTACCGATCCAATGATAGTAACCTGCTAGGCCTTTCGCTCAAGGGAGGTATGCATGGCATTCGACAGTTTATCAAATACAGGCAAACGCGGCGGGGTCTGCTTGCGTCGAATTTTGCAGAAGGTGGCGGATTCCTGAAGACATCCCCAGAGCTTGAGGCTCCAAACATCCAGCTGCATTTTGTAGTCGCTTTGGTCGATGATCACGCAAGACGTTTGCACCGGGGCCATGGGTTCTCATGTCACGTATGCCTGTTGAGACCAAAGAGTCGTGGAACTGTGGTGTTGAAAAATAACAACCCTGCATCACCGCCGGTAATAGATCCGGGGTTCCTTAATGATGCAAACGATGTCGAGGAGCTCGTGGACGGCTATAAAATGACTCGAAGGCTCATGGCAGCTCCCGCCCTGGCCAAGTTCTGCACTGAGGACCCGTTCACGGCAAACGTCAAAACCGACAAGCAAATAATCGATATTCTCAGAAATCGCACCGACACGGTCTATCACCCAGTTGGCACGTGCAAGATGGGTACCAGCAAGGATTCAGTGGTCGATCCACGGTTGAGGGTGTATGGAGTGGAGGGGTTGCGTGTCGTCGATGCTTCCATTATGCCGACCATTATCGGCGGCAACACCAATGCACCAGCGATTATGATTGCCGAAAAAGCGGCTGATTTGATAGCTGAGGATGCGGACGACACGCAAAGTTGATCGTATGGGTTGAGTCGAGCTTCGAAATCAAGTAAAGCCTTAATATCAAATGCAATTGTCCTCCCCAAAGGCTTTCGTTGTCTCGATCATCCAGTGGTTTCTGGTCCTTAACGAAAAAACACTTGGTGCAGAATCTGATGTTAAAAAAGGCTTTTCCTAGACAGAGCCAGTATAAGATAGTCCATGCGAGGAATGTATTAATCAGGCTGGAATCAGCACGCAGCCTAAGAACTGTAGCGAATCCTGGAGATACCCGATGGGTCAGAGGGAGGAGAATTGGGGACCAACACCGTGAATGTGGAGTCGCAGTCGTTGCGACTGGATAACTCCTTGAAGAAATCACTGATTGGGCAGGTTTTGTCCGTCGAAATGGCAGGCAGCAGTCGGACCGTTTTTTGGTTGGGTCATGCGAGCTCCGAGAGTGACGAGAAGGTATCTGGCCAACCCGCACGAGTAATTTATCAAGGGGGAGTCGAGGTTGGATCATACGTACAGGTAATTGGCTCTTGGCACGAGCACCCAAAATATGGGCTTCAGTTTCGTGCCTCTTCCATCCGGCAACGCCTACCCCAAACCGTGGGCGAAATAGAGACATACTTGGTGTCTTCCAACGCTCCTTTTATTGATGCTGAGCTTGCTCAGAGGCTTGTAGCCACTTTCGGTGAAAAAACCTTAGATATAATCGAGTCAGCACCGAGAGCCCTGACCGCCGTTCAAGGTATTCGGGCAGAGGATGTCAATGAAATAAGCAAGTTCTTTAGGGCCAACAGCGAAAATGTGCGCCGTATCAATGAACTCGTCGAGTTGGGAGTCGATGCGCCAACGGCCATTAAGCTGTACAAGCGCTACGGAAATGTTGCATTGAGTCGCGTTAAACGAAATCCCTACGAATTGTTGGGAGGGTTCCCATTTTTTGACTTCAGGCTTGCGGAGACGGTTGCGTCAGTTGTTGGTTTTGAGTCTGCGCTGTCGAGAACGTCTGCACTGATTGGTTGCGCTATCAGACGATTGGAAAGTTCGCAGACCGGGTCTATTTATGAGCTTAGCGACGTAATTCGCTCAGCGCAGGTTTTCGATTCCGAAGCGGGCGATCTCATCGTAGCACGGCTCGGGCAACCGATTCCGGGTGTTAAGGTTCTTTTTGATCAACGCCATAATCCTGCTGTCACTTATTTAACAGTGCCCAAATATTTTAAAGATGCCACGTTCATCGTAGATGAGTTAGCGGAGAGACAAACAATTCGGTCGTCCATCGGAGAGGCTTTGAAGGATCCAGGCCTGTCGACTGCAAATGAGGCTCTTTCTCCGCTGATCTCACCGGCATCTTTTGACAAGACACTGTTGGTCGTCCAAACGGTCTCAATAGAGGTGGCTTGTGATACATCGGTCGAATTGGCAAGTGCCGTTTCGACGTACTTGGATTCACTCAGTGGAAACCTGGTATCGGTTACGGCGGTGGGGGCGGAACGTATCCGCTCCACTACGGGGCAACAAAGTCCGACGTTGCATGCGTTGCTCAATGACTCAGATTTGGATGGCCAAATGGCCGTTTCCAACTGGGATTGGATTATCGTTTATTCGGCAGATCACCTGAGTGCAACGTTGTTTGCGAGACTCTTGAAAGCCGTCAAGACGAATTGCTCCATCATACTGATTGGTGATTGCGGCAATGCGAAAACCTTGCACGGACGTTCTATACTCCCCGATCTCGCAAAATTTGCGGAGGGCCATGGCGGGTATGTTGACCTTGAGAAAGAAGTGCCTCCGACGCCCAACTCCGTTATAACAGTTGCAAAGTCATTTTCTAGGTTTGGGGCGCAGCGGCCTGTCCTCTTGCAGAACGCTGGGTCGTATCCGAATGCTTGCCTTGGGCAGATTCAGAACCAACCACTATCGGCTTGGTGGACGAACGATGACGCGCATACCTTCAGTGTCCTACCACGTCTTATCAAGGCTGCTGTCGCTCGCTTCACAAGAGACAATGTTTTAGTATTTTCTCCGAGTGAGACCGGCTTCCTCGGTTTTCCCGCCTTGAACGATCATTTGCTTAATATCTTTAACCCCTCAGGACGCGAGGGACCCTGTTGGTCAACGGCAGAAAGACTTCCACCGAGGATAGAGGGGTTGGCTTTGCAGCCTGGAGATCGATTGACTTTGATTAAAAACGTACAATCCAAAATCTGGCGCCAGGGAGATTTTGCGACGATTACGTCAATTAATTACGAGCGGAAATGCTTTTCTGTGAAGACAAGTGCGGGTGCAGAGGAGACACTTGGATACGCAGCACTCGGTCGAGCGCGCTTGGGGTGGGCAGTACCGCCAACGCGAGCTCCCGCAAAACTCCCGATGTACGGGATTTTCGTGCTTGACGAGCGCCCCGGCATTGTTACCGGCGAAACGATTTATCAAGCGCTTCGCAATGTTCAAAAGGGCTTGATGGTCGTGGGCCCCAAGAGCGTTTGGGAGAGGGTCATTGAGGAATCCCGAGACCTCATCCATAAGACTCATCCAGGCATTTTATCGATTATGTTTGCGCAGCGGGATGCTAAATGACGTTAATGTGGATGTCGTTAAAATTATCCGCTTAGGAGGACGGCCTAGTCTGTTGGCTAACTAAGCTTCGTTGCATGGAGAGGTCGGTGTGGCGAGCGATCATTAGCAAACGTCGCTTGCATGGCAATTTCGTTATTGTGGATAACTTGGCCATCAGAGAAGCAACGAACTCCAGTTCTTCCTGCAGATTCTGGGGTGTTCGCTGATGAGCCTGATCGGCCCAACCAGGAGATTTGAGGCTGACCTTTTGAAACTGGCTTGGCCTAACGGCTTGGTTAGCTTGATGGGCAATCAAGACCTCCGTCAGCTCAATTTGTGCAGGGATATTCTCGATCCCGGAGAAGCAGGACAGGATGATTAGGCGTTGAGCTGCTAACTCAGCTGGTAGATCTAAAGGCGTACTCTTGAAAAGCGGGCGTGCCAATCGATTATTTGATCGCTGTTTTGTGCGTCGATACAGGGAACCCAAGCCAACTGCTGCCCTGTCCCAAGCCTCTACTGTCATGACACGTGATAAAAGTGGATGCCTGAAAAGCGCGTAAGCAAGGCTGTCGCGGTCAAGTCGAGCATGTGGGTGTCCCGCTCTGCGATACCGGTTAGCTTGAATGTCACTCGCAGTTATGAGTTCGAGGCGGCTTGAATCTTCGCAACGATATAAGAAATGAGCCCCTGTTGGTGACCAGAGTAGCTCACAGTCATCAGTTAATTTTCTATCGTCGTGACAATTTGCCATGCACTGTCTCGTTCGTCAAAATTGTGTTTTCTGTTCAGAATCTGTCCTGAGATCATCGACACCAAATTTGAACCGTCAATTTGATTTCTAGATAAAGAATAATCGCATACAGTAATCTATGCCATATTGGCTAACACCGCTGAAATACTTAGTTGGCACGGTGAATTATGCGAGGTCGATTTCTGAGGAAATTATTTTGCCTTTACGGGTCTAAGGCTTTCCTATCTGGGCCTTGCCGCTGTTCGTGAGAGTCAAGAGGTCTGTTGAACGGTATTCTGTCCGATGCCGCCTTCATAAATAAGGCGCGCCGGATCATCTGGGCTGGCTGTCCAGCCTTGTCGCTGCAAACAGAAAAGGAAATGAGTCTATGAATACGGCCTTAGCGGAAGCAACTGAACAGCTCCAGTTCGATGCCAGAGAAAAGCCCAATGTGCCAGTCCGTCACATGGAGTTTAACTTTGACTCGGCGAATCTGGACGACAGATTTTACGAGGGCACCGAACTCGCCTCTGCGTATTTTGAGGCACTGTCCATATTTCTGACGTACGGCGAAGACCTGGTGATTGATACGGCGCGTTATCATCGACAGTTCGTCAAAGACCCCGAATTAAAGCGTTTGGTCACCGTTCTGATTGGCCAGGAAGCGATCCATTCGAAAATGCACAACGAGTTCAATGATGTTTTAGCTGAGCATCGATTCCCGGTGACATTTTACCGATTCCTGGCCGACAAGGTATTTGAGTATGGTTTCAAACGCCTCTCGAATCGTATGCAGCTATCTCTGATGGCGGGGATTGAGCATTTTACGGCGGTACTGTCTGAGTACATGATGAAAAACGAGGCTGTTTTCTACACAACTGACGATGAGAAGCAGCGTGCTCTTTGGATGTGGCACATGTTGGAAGAGTCCGAGCACAAGGACATCGCCTTTGATGTGTTCCAAGAGTTATCTGGAGATTATGCCCTCAGGATGCGGGGCTTCGCATTGGCAGCTTTTACCATCCTAGTCCTCGTACCCCTAGGTGGTTCTTTGATCCCGTTGATTCGAAAACCTACAAATCTCATTAGCCCCCGCTATTGGAAAGACGTTAGACGAAGCCTTGCTCTGATTGCAGGTCCAAAGAAGGGTGTTTGGGGTAGTACTCTCGGTCATATTATCGATTATACCCGTCGGGATTTTCACCCACAGGATCATGACACCAGCGCCTACCTTGAATATTACAAAGCGAAACTCTTGCACCCTGACACTGGATTACTGACTCCGTTCATGACTCGTGAGTTCTCTCCAGGCCTTCGCGGTTAACAAAATCTACGTGGTAAACATGATGAATATTCTTAAATTCCGTTCTCGTAAATCGAGTCATAATGGTTACGCGGTGGTCACTGGTGCTGGCAGTGGTATCGGTCGAAGCTTTGCATTGGAATTGGCAAAGCGCAACACGGCCGTTGTTTGTGCTGATCTCAACAAAGAAAACGCGGAAAAAACTGTGGAATTGGTTGAACGAGCCGGTGGTGTTGCTTATGCGATTTCCTGTGATGTGGGTAAGGCTGCCCAGGTCAAAAGGCTGGCGGAGCGATCTGAAAAACTGTTGGGTAATCCCGTAACCTTATTAGTGAATAACGCCGGCGTTGGTATTGGAGGAAAATTCGATGAGTTGAGCCTGCAGGATTGGAAGTGGGCAATGGATGTAAACCTGTGGGGAGTGGTTCATGGTTGCCACTATTTTACGCCGCGCTTTAAGAAGCAAGGTGGTGGTGCGATCATTAATGTCGCTTCAGCTGCCTCTTACACCGCCGCACCTGAAATGAGTGCGTATAACGTAACTAAAGCTGGGGTTCGAGCACTTTCAGAAACCTTGTATGCGGAGCTCAAGCGCGACAATATCAGGGTAAACGTTCTATGCCCAACGTTAGTGCCGACGAATATTATAAAAGATGGACGTATTCCTGACCGGTACGCAAAGCTCGCTGATCACGCTCTGATGAACTATGCCATGACTTCGAGTGAGTCAGTGGCAAAGCTAACACTCAATCGCCTTGATAAAGGTGAGCTCTACACGACGCCCCAGGTTGACGCCAAATTGTTTTGGGTCATGAAACGCGTGTCGCCGAATTTGTATGCCGATTTACTCGGCTTTTCATATCGTTTCGTCAAGCATTGAGGGGTTGCACGTTATGTCGACAACCAATCCGAGGGTAAAGTCTAAAGAGCATGTATATGATTCTCTAATTGTGGGCGCGGGTATTTCCGGCTTGTGTGCTGCAATCAAGATGAAAAAAAACGGGTACACAGATTTTAAAATTATAGAAAAGGCGGAGCGTGTTGGAGGTACCTGGCGAGACAACACTTACCCGGGTTGTGGTTGTGATGTGCCTTCGTCTCTCTATTCTTTTTCATTTGCGCCGAGTAGTAAATGGAGCCATTTGTTCGCTCGCCAGCCGGAAATTTTGAGTTACCTGGAAGAAGTGGGTAAAGACTACGGTATTAGTGAGCTGATCGACTTTGGTACTGAATTAGAAAACGCACAATGGAATGAGGAGGAAGGGTTATGGGTTATCGATACGCTGGTTGGTGAACGACGCGAAATAACTTACGCGCGAACAGTCGTGTTCGCTACCGGTCCTATTACTGAACCTCAGATTCCAGCCCTACCGGGCCTTGAGACGTTTGAGGGAGAAATGTTCCACTCGGCCAATTGGAATCACGAGTACGATTTAACCAACAAACGGGTTGCGGTTATTGGTACTGGTGCATCGGCGATTCAGTTTGTCCCTCAAATCCAGCCGAAGGTAAAAAAACTGCACGTGTTCCAGCGCACGGCGCCCTGGGTTTTGCCTAAACCTGATCTGGATTTAGGAGATGCCAGTAAAAAAGTTATCGGTAGATTTCCAGCCATTCAGCGGACCTGGCGTAAAAGTGTGGCTCAGACCTTGAATGTGATTAATTTTGGTTTGCGCAACCCCGCGGCCTTGAAGCCAGTTAGCAACGCTGCGAAGCAACTACTTCGCGTTCAAATTAAAGACAAGGAGCTGCGAAAAGCGGTTACGCCAAACTTTACCCTTGGTTGTAAACGCATCCTATTTTCCAATAACTATTATCCGGCTTTGCAAGCCGACAACGTGAATCTGATTCCGCATGGACTCGTTGGCGTAGAGGGTAACAGTGTTATTGGCGCCAATGGTGAACGCCATGAAGTTGATGCGATCATTTGGGGCACAGGTTTTGAGGTATCTCATCCGCCGATAGGCCGAAAGGTCTTTAACACTAAGGGGCAACGGTTATCTGATCTGTGGAAGGATAGTTCACCAGAAGCGTATTTGGGGACAGCGTTGAAGGACGTACCAAACGCATTTCTGGTTTTAGGGCCTAACGTCTTGGTTTATGATTCGTTCATTCGGCTCGCCGAAGCTCAACTTGATTACATTATTGATGGCCTGAAAAAAATTAAAAGAGAAGGGCTTAGGCGGGTCGTCATTAAGCCCTCTGTCTTGCAGAAACACAATGAGCGAGTTCAGGAGAACCTTAAATCCACTGTCTTTAATAGTGGTGGTTGTCAAAGTTACTACCTCGACCAAAACGGTCGGAATTTTGCGGCTTGGCCTTGGTCACTCCGGGTGTTGCAACGACGTCTGCGGAGTTTTAACCTCGCCGACTACGAGGTCATTCGAAAGGTGAATTCGAAGCAAGATGCAGCTTAACACCTCCTTAAATGGAATAGTTCTTTCCCTTGGAACTTGCGGCTGCTCTGCTTCCAGTCCGCATTGTTGAAAACTTAAGCATTTTCTGACCCCTCACAACCCCTTCCTCGACGGAGGGGGTTCATCCTGCTGGTTAACTGAATCTCGAGAATAATGAGTGCGCCGGCAATTGGCGAAACTGACGGTGAACCCTGGAAGCAGGTCAATGATAGGTTGAGCGTTTTTTGATCCACTATCTGCAAAGTACAAGATAGATGCAAATACACGATAATAAAAAGGATCAACCTGATGCTCCGTTATTATATTTTTGCGGTAGTTCTGTTGGGTCTTGCAGGCTGTGGTGGCGATAGCGGGCCAATGCAGACACTTGACGACGGCCTTAACCATAATTCTCCTACTGACAACAACGGAAATGGCCAGCAGGATCCTGATGCAGCAATGGAAGAGGGCGCAGAGATGCCGGCCTTAGGCGAAATGCGTGCTGGACGGAGCTTTGAAACGGATCAGCGGGACAGTGACCGGGATGGCATAGCAGGTTTGGATCCAATTATTTCTGATGCGCCTCCAACCTGTGCTCGGCCCGCGTTCAACGTTGACGACGGACCTGCTTGTACTTCTGTAGGCACCAACGCATATTACGAAGAATCAGGCGACACTTGGATAGATGCACAGGTTTTTATTCCACCTCATCGCGATGGTGAAACCTTACCCGTTATCCTTCACAGCCATGGTTGGGGTGGCAGTAAGAAGTCTGAATTGGATGCGCTCCCAGACTGTGAGAATCCACAGGCCTATGATTGTCCGATTGCGGAGGGAGACGGCCTACTAGCAATGTTCGGCCAGCTAGACTCATTGCTCAGTGATCTCTACCGAAAAGGCTACATTATCGTCTCGTTTAGTCAGAGAGGATGGGGTGAAAGTGAGGGCGATGTGATGGTGATGAATTCCTATCACGAGACACGGGATGCCCAAGCAGTTATCGACTGGATTGCACGCCAGGCAAGTCAAGGTCATCTCCCCGTCGCAATTGATGAAACTGGCGATTTTACACTGGGTCTCATGGGTGGTTCCTATGGAGGTGGCTTCCAGCTTGCTCTTGCGGCGATTGACGAACGCGTCGACACGATTGTACCTGTTGGAACCTGGCATTCGCTTGAGCAGGCAATTCTACCGAACGGAGGTGTGAAAGGCGGATGGGGAAATCTGTTGTGCTTACTTTCAACGGGGCGGCCTCGGCATCCTTTTTTAGCGAACGCTTGCGGTGCCCTGACTGCACCCTTTATCCGACAAGCAGATATTCTCAACCCCTCAGGTAACTTATTAGAATTTGTCAGACAGAACGGGTTGAGCTTTTTCGCGGATCTGCAACTTGCCGAGCAGCCGTATCTGGCTGGCGAAAAGCCGTTTGAACTGCGTCCCGTGGATGCCTTTTTAGTTCAGGGAACTCGTGACGTTCTATTTAATGCTCAGGCTGCGTTTGACAATTACAGATATCTCCGTGTGGCTGGGGGCGATGTTCGTCTGATGACGAATCAGTCGGGGCACATGAATCCTCTGGCCAGCCAGATAGATGGAGCAACATCCTGTGGCAACGTGGATATGTTTGACTCCATTCGCCGGTGGCTTGACGTCAAACTACGGGGTGCAGATGAAGATGTACTTGAGGAGATCCCTCGCCTGTGCTTGTCGCTTGACGATGATCGAGGTGTCATTTTGGATGCGATACCGGGAGAGTCGAGCCGCACGGATTTACAAATGAACGTCGATAGAGCTTGGAGACCGTTCGATATTCGGATCGGGAATTTACGGGGGCCCCAAAAATGTGAGGTAGTTTATGAGGTGCCGTCTGACACAACCCAGGTATTGGCTGGTATTCCAAGACTCAGGGATTTTTCAGTACAGGGCGGAATTGTAGGAGGCGGCGGGGCTGCTTATCTTGGATTGTGTTTACAACGTGGTGGTCAAACTTTGTTAATCGATGACATGCTCACTACTTTCGCGCCTCAGTTCAGATCGTTCTCTGAGTTGGTTGGAGTCGGTGAGGTTCTGAAAGCGGGGGACAAAGTAGGGATTATGGCCTTCAAAGCACAGGAACAAATGAACTTTTTGACGACCGCCACGCTTGGTCAGGTCTCAGAACTTTTGCTTGACACGATTGTTCCAGGGCAGGGCCTTGAGGAAACTCTCTTAGGTGATGTATTGGATCCGCTCCAGTCATTGCTTAGTGCTGTCAATACAAACGCATACACGGTTCGAGGTGAAATAAGACTGCCCATATTTGCGGCTGAAGCGGCGAGTTATAGGACAGGAGCCGAGCCTCCTTTTTCAGAGCAAGTCGACCGATTTAATCAGTTTCCGTTGCAGTAGCGGGCTGGCAGTTCGATGTTTTGCGCAGGGTATGGGCGATGCATCGCCTCATTATTTCGAAGTTCATTGATGAGTATCGCTCATTGGCGGGAGGCTAGTTAGGTTGTCGTATCAATATCGTTAAGTGTTATCCGAAGAGCACCCGTGTCAATCGTGATAGGAAAGTGTAGATGAAAATTTGGCTGGTTTTGGTGGTGCTATTTGGGATCGCCGGTTGTGGTGGCTCTGAATCCAGTGGTGAAACCACGAACAATGAGAGCGATGCCACTGAGCCGGTCATTGGCGAGAAAGAGCCTGAAACTGAGCGTCCGCAGTCCAATCGGCTGCTGCCTACGACACCAGTGGATCTCGACATTCGCTGTGATAATGCACCTGCGGGTAGCAAAGTATGGACGGAGTGCGAAACGACAAACTTTGCCAGAACCTTAGAGGCGCCGGTTGAGCAACTTTTGACCCCATTTTTGCGGCGATTTGTCGACCAATCATTGATCAATCTTGGTGAATTTGCCGAAAGATCAATTGCAGATCCCTCGTGGCTGCTATCGTTGTCGTTGAACGAGTCGCTGTTCCCTCTATCACTGACTCTAAATTCTCCCGTAACTCCATTATGCGCGACATACGGATTGCCTTGCACCGGTGACCCTTTCCGTTATAGGGAGGCGGAAGGTCCTGATGGGCGACTTTTCTATGAGACCGAGGCTGATGTTACGGATGTGGTTTTCTATGACCGCCAGTGCGCCCGTTTGTCAGGTAAGATGTGGATACCAAAGGGGGCAAGTGCGAACAACAAGGTTCCAACGATCGTGATAACGAACGGGTCCGTTCAAGCTCCTCAAACAGCGTATACATGGGCTGCTCAGGAACTAGTGAGGGCTGGGTATGCTGTACTAACCTATGACCCTCGCGGTCAGGGACGGTCAGATCTTTTCACACCGCTTTTGCAGCAGGGGGGTAATTTAAACCCCAGGGTGTTTTGGGAAGGTCAGGTAGACGCGATCGATTTTTTTCGCTCAACGCCTGACAAACCATACCCACACCAAGAATCGTGCGAGGAGAGCGGAGCTGCATCGGCCCTAGCATTTAATCCTGAATGGTTTCGGTTTGATCACTCGCGATTAGGGATTGCAGGACATTCATTGGGCGCTATCGGTGTATCTGTTGTCCAAGGGTACGGAGCTTCGGGGGCTGAACCTTGGCCTGGTTTGATTGATGAAGAGAATCCAGTTGATGCGGTCGTTGCTTGGGACAGTTTGATCACGCCGTCTGGTGATGGACTGACGACGGCCTCAAATTTGCAATTACCCGCCCCGCTTTACGACGTGCTGCTTCTGGCAATCACACAGGGTACGCTGCCGAACTTCGCACCTCGAGTACCCGCGATGTCTTTTTTTGCTGACTACGGGTTTGCGCCGCTCCCTTATTTGACGCCCCCAGACCCTGAGGGTGGCAAGGTGGCCTTTAACGCTTGGCGCTCTGCTGGTGTTCCCGTCTATGCGCTGGGCTTTCAAGGAACTACTCATTTCGACTTTTCTTTACTCCCGTTGTTTCCAGCATCCTCATGGTGCCCGGATGTAGCAGCAAAGGCCTGTGTTGGCGGGTGGGGACGACCTTCGATTACTCACTATACTGTGGCTTGGTTTGATCGTTGGCTAAAGGAGCCTGAAGAGGCGGGCTATGCGAATGCTGATTTCCGACTCATTGATGATGCTCGAATTGGCGGAGCAGATCGTATGAGTTTCCATTATCAGTCTGCGCGTTCGTATCCAGATCGTTCTGGTGTGCAACAGGAATGTGGGAATATCCGAGCAGGCTGTCTTGAATAATTGGGTTATTAGACCGAGTGAACAATGTCAGAAACGCCAACGGATCTGAGTAATTTTCCGAGATTGCGAGACTTTCAAGATCAAAAACGAATTCGAGATACGGGAATTCAATGGCTCGCACTTTTGGTGGGTCTGGTTTTAATGCCCGTACTGATTGCTCTGAACTACAGTGAAGTGGATTTTATTCGCGAGGCACCGTTTGCGTTTGGAGCTGCTCTCTTGTTACTGGCTGCGGCAATTATGGTCGTCGTGTTGTCCGCTCAGAACCTATCTCAAATGCAGCGCCAAAATCTTCAGGCGTATGTTGTACGTTTGGATGAGGCGTCGACTGAAAGACTACTTTTTGCGTTCCGGAAAAGCCATTTATTCTCTGATAGCGAAATCACAGCAATTGTTGGGCTTTTGGATCGTCGTATGCCTGGATGGAGGGGATAAACGAGTTAGAGCTCACGTTCTAATAGGTTCTTTGTGTGATCAAACAAAGTCGATGATCCCTTCTGAAACCGCTTTTCTTACACAGGCCATTCTAGAACCGACGCCGAGGATACTGTAAATGTCCTTTAGGTATGATTTCAGGGTATTGAGGTTTATCGACAGTTCGTCGGAGATTTCGTGATTGGTTCGTCCTTCTGATAACAAGACCAAAATCTCAACGTAGCGTGGTGAAAATTGGTACTTTGTTTCTGGCATTAAGAGAGAACGTTCAAGCTTTGAAACTTGACGAGCAATGGCAGGGTAGCAGTATCGATTACCAGTGAGAACTTGTCTGGCTGCTTGATAAAACTCTTCAACGGATTGTGATTTGGATACGAAACCATCGATGCCCTGAATAAACGCTTTGGCGATACTGGCGGGGCGATGATGGGCCGAACACAGTAATACTGAAGGTAAGTTCTTGCCGCAGATTACTTTAAGCTGACCTAAGAGACCCAACCCTGATTCGTCCGCAAGCTCGAGATCAAGGATGATCAAATCGACGAGGTGCGACATCAAAAAGTCGGAAGCACCCCTTAGATCGTGCCTGGCTGTTACCAAAAACCCTGGGTCATGGCTGCGCAGAGCTACTGACAAGCTGTCTGCAAAAAGGGCATGATCATCGATTAGTAAAACGCGAATGTTTTCTTTGTGTAGTATTGTGTCCACGTTTCTTTCACTGTCGAAATGGTGGCTTCTGCAGCCCTAAATTGATTGTACGCGAATTGAGACAACCGACCAGGCGGTCGGTTGTCCTTTTTAAGCCTTAAACAGCTACCGCTGGAGGCTCATTTGGATCTGTCGGTTTTGGCTGAATGACGGGCTCGTTCGGATCTGGTTGGGGTGCAGAACCATCCGGATCCGGAGTCTCAAACTCTGGAACATCAAAGAAAATGAATTGTCCCGGGGTAGACGCGCTCATGCACAACCCTTCAGAGTCGGAGACAAACGTGAGGGCGCCCAAGCAATCCATACCAACCTGACCGAGGCTCTCAAATCGCGTTGTTGCAGGTGACGCATCGCCTGTTGGCTGAGCATCCCGACCATCGAAGGAGGCAAGTCCTTTTGCATTGGGCTCACTGGCATCATGCACTGCGATAAAGCGGGTCGTTCCCGGCAGTTGCTGGAGTGAAGATAGCTCCATATCGTCTGGGTCAACTCCTGTGAAGACGTTGTCATCCTGGTCAACAATGGGTCCGTCTGACCCCACATTCGTGCGGCCGAGTTTTCCATCAGTTTCGTTGGGATCGCGAACGGTCACCAGCGGTACCAGGCCATCGAATACAGCGAGCTCCACCGAATCCACAAGGAATTGATCGCTTCCGTCATTCTGAGTTGAAGGACCGCTAAACACAAGGTCCCGATCACCGTTACGGATAGTTACCACTACAGAGTCGTCATCCCAACTGTAAACGACTCCTGGCTCAAAATACGCCTGCGACCGCTGTTGAATATTTTGGTTTGAGGACGAGCTCTGGGTGGTATCAATACCCGCACCGGAAACCAAAACCGCAAAGTCGGTTTCACCAAAATTCACTTCGTCATTAACAGCAACGGATAAGTCGTTACAGTCGGTGAGAGCTTGCTGCAGCTCAACACCTTGACCCGGCACGAAACCCCGATAAACAATTTGTGCAAACTCTGCCGGGCTGCTTGGACCAGGTTGAGTTAACTCCTCGCCTTCCAACACACTCGTGTTCGCGAGATCGTCGTCTCGATATGCGACCAGGCCAACAATTTCCGGTGCAGCGGCTGCGTCGAGTGTGTTTTCTGCCGGATAGCAAGCGACAACCAGATTGTCTTTCGGTCTGACGCCATCCACCTCATCGCCAGTTATGACGGTGATTGCATCAAGGCCGCCCACACGCTTTCCGTCCAGCTCCTGAACCACTTCAAACTCATTTGAGCCTTCCGCAGCACGCAAGATTACGGAGTCAAAAGTTGGCTCCACTGCGCTCTCGACTCGGAAAACGCCGACGACAGGCCGGGTATCAACCCGCGAAGCGTATACCACCCCGTCAACGGCCGTGAGGCCAGTGTATTCAGAGCGGCCGGGAATAAAACCTGGGTCGAGGATGAATTGACCACCGATATCCACGCCGCCATCGTTGTCGCCAGCGTCATCTGCTGGGGCGGGGGCGTTGTTTGATGAACCGTTACAGCCGACTAAGAGAGAGCCACTGATCAGCGCAATTGACGCTGCGAGAATCATTTTTTGCATATTAACTTCCTAATTTATTGGTGGTGGGCGGAGCATTAGTGCCGGGCATAACGTTCGCCCGGTATTCCTCCGCCCTGTGTCTGTTAGTCGAAGAGACTAGAAGCAGCTCCGGGATTGATATCCTTGAGGAGAATCGTGCCCTGTTCTGTACCATCGGACACCCATGGCTCAAAGCCCTGACTGCCATCATTTGCAAAAAAGAAGTACTTGCCTTCGAGCGATCCCGTGACAGTTGGCGGCACCTGGTACGCAATCGGAATCAGCGGAGAAGGTACGGAGTCTGCGCCAGCCGTCTGGTCGTTGATATCTTTGACTAGCTGGGTTCCCGGGTTGTTACCGTCGGTTTTCCAGAGCTCGATGCCGAAATCAGCGCCGCCAGAACCCTCGGCTGTTGCTGTGAAGAAGACCGTGCCGTCCACATCCACTAGGTTAAAAGCTAGAGAAAAGGAATTTGCTCTACCCGTCGGGCCGCGCAGAGCTCCACCGATCCCTGTCGAGCCGCCAGTGTTACCCACGTAGAAAAGATACGGATCCACTCCAGAGTCGCGCCTTTCCACAGGCATAAACACACCTAGTGAGGTGCCTGTTAGATTTTGTTGATAAGGACGGCTGCCCTCTCTGGTAGTGAGGTTAGTCACTGTACTGCCGTCATACTCGAAAATATGCAGACCAGCAGTCGAGTCCGCCACGAAATACACCTTGCCGTTGCTGGCCACCACATTCTGGGTGATATCCAGCCTTACTGTGTTGCCGCCATCATCGAACGAAATTTCCTTGATAACGCCATTCCGATCAAGCTCGTAAAGACGGGTTTCTGCATCGAGTACATTGAAGCGTCCGGTAAACAGAAGCTTGCCGTTGTAGCCCAGCCAATCACCATCTTCAATGAGTTCCGGATATTTCGCCAGCGAACTGTTCGGGTCGTTAGTCGTGTCGTTGTTGGTCGCGATCTTCGCCGTCCCGGCTAACGTACCATCAGTGAAGTAGATATCGCCGGCAGCTCTATCAAAAAAGAACAAACCGTCATCCACAGAAGTCAAAGACGTTGGAGACGTGTTGCTTGTTGGGCTTCCATTGATATTTGACGACAGCACTTGTTTATTTCCGGAAACGGGGTCGTAAACCACCAGCTCGCGGCCAAAGCCATCGACCACTGCATTCATAAACAATTTTCCAGCCGCCGGCACCATATTGTGTGGCTGACCATTGCCATTGGGATAGATATCCGCCACACGCTCCGTGCCCGCGCCGGTTCCGTCAGTGGCCCAGAGTTCCACATCGCCATTGCTATCTTTGCCCGCGAAGTAGAACGTGCCGTCCAGCTCCGCCATGTAACCGCTGCCAAAACGCCCAACTTCAAAACCGTTGCCGTTGTCATCGACAATTTTGATCGTACCGTCAGGGGTACCGTCGGTTTTATACAGAAACTCGCTCGGGGCTGCAGCGAGGGCTGTGACCCCTCTTGGCTGTACCACTGAACCACCACTATCTGACGCTGCAAAAACCAAAATTCCGCTATCAGAATTATTTCCGTCGTTTCCGTCATCGTCGGCGGTGGGAGGAGTATCAGTGACCGGGTTATTGTTTGATGAACCATTACAGCCCACTAAGACTGAACCACTCAGTAGCGCAATCGCCAAGGCAAGAGTATTTTTGTCCATGTTTCCTTCCTGTAGAAATCGAGTGTAAACAGAAGCTATGTGGTATTGATCTCGTCGCATGGCATTAAACTCTGTTTCCCTAGCCTGTCGCCCCCCTCCTTTGAGTGAGTAATGTAACAAAATGTAACGGCTCGATACCATCGTAGGAACTATCCTAAGCCAACGTTACTCGCATCATCAGATATTCTGAGTATTGGCTATCAAGTTTTGCAGTCAGACATGTGTGCGAGAGGCTTGTACAGTGGCGCCGTGGTTAAAATTGGCTTAAAATGTCAATTAAAAGATAACCTGGAGTTTTGCTGTTGCTTTTAATCCTTATTTCTTTGTGAAAACGATTATGAAAGTTTTAATTTTATATGCTGTTTACAAATAATGAGGGAATGATTTGAATAATGTTAATCGTTGTCAGGTAAACGAGCCGAGTAAAACCCGTTCCGTCTATGATGATGCAGAATCTGAAGCGGCCAAGTTTGAAAGTGACTATGCCGATTTACTAAACGCAGCGGATCAAAAGGCTCTTTTGGCTGTGCCAACCGATTGGGAAAATCTGCAACAGTTGGCGCTTCCAATATTGGATATGTCGGAACTGGATTCTCTCGGTAGCGTTGAGTGTAAGCGTCGGTGTCAAGCAGTACTCGGAAATATTCAGCACGCATATCGACTTATTCGCGATCAGGCGCAGGTTGTTCGCGACTGTGTTGTGAAGGACGCGCGCTTAGGACACAAGGCAATGATGGCTCGACCTGTTCATCAGACTGGGTCTCACGCCCGAATGAGCATTCTGAACGCCATATCTAATTGGCACTATGCGGATGGTCAGGATGAAAAGGAGACCTTGCTATACATGGGGGCGATTTCTGGGAGCCGCTCTACACTTAAGGCAGTTATCGAACTGAACAAAAGGAAGACGGAATTTGGAGCTTGGCTTCAACATTTAAAAAGTGCTTTGGGGCAAGAGAGCGGTAAGGAAGAATTGGCAAAACTCTACGCTGTTTTAATGCCAGAGGCACCGCTGAATATTCGACGGAAAGTCGCGGGCAATATGGTGCGGGAGCTGTTGCATAAACGGCTTAATATTCGACAACTGACTCGACAAATTCCGGTTGTAAGCGTAAATCCTGATAAAATTAGTTGGCGGTGGTCGGTGACACCATCGACATTAAAAATCAAAAAAAATGAACTTATTCAGTTACTGGGCAAAAGAAATGATGCTGCAGCTCATCACGATTTAAAGATCCTCGCAAATGAGAAGGCTGAAGTTTACAGCTGGCGAAAGGGAGAAACCTACGACAGTCGCATTTCAGTGTTCTGCGCAACGGCGTTTGCTAAGCAGGATCCTCTTAACCCCATTCTCAAAAACAAAAGCCTGGGAATCAAAAGCCGTTTGCCTGTATTTTACTACGCTGAACATCCGCGTGAGCAGATACCAACTTTCCAAATTGCTTCAGACGATGAATTGCGTTACCAACGTTCGACGAAAATTGAACGGGACCCTTTTCTAATTTCTTTGCCAATTCATCGTTACGTTGCAGACCAATCTGCTTGAGCATCAGTATGTTTAGCTAATTTCAGATGGCACGTTTGCGGCCTGAGGAACGACGTTTACGTTGATCAGCATTGACATAAATTTGCTCAGTAAATCCTGCGCTCGAGTGACCGAGCTCTTCGGAGATGTGTCGTATATTCGCTCCACCCTCGATGGCTTGGCTAGCACCGGTGTGCCTTAAATAATGAGTCTCTGAGGCTATCGCTGCAAGTTGGCTTGCCTCGTCGAGGAAGCCATCCGCTGTCATTTGTTGAACCGCCAGCATAATGCCCTCTTCGCAGATGCGCTGAATCTGCCGCGAACCTAATCCTCCGCCACGCCTTGATGGAAGGATTGCACCGTGTTCTCCAGGTAACGGAAGGGGAGAGGGACACCCGATATGGGAACGCCATCGTTTTATATATGGGATATACTCATCTGGACATGTTATTGAGCGCTTTTTGTCACCTTTACCTAACGTGGTGTATACCCAGAATTCTTCTCCATGTTGTACCTGTTGCTTGAAATCCGAAAATACGGGCAGTCGAATTTGGCCATCAATGAATCGAACGGATAACTCACTGATTCGTAGGAACAAGGTTTTCATTGTTATTATGATGAATAAATGGCGTTCAAAATACGAATTCACGTTCGCGGACTGTTCTAGTGTGTTCCGTATGTAAGACCATTGCCAATCGGTGTAGCGACGGACAGTATTTTCTTGTTGATTGAGAACGGTACTTGGTTTTGCCCGAGTGTTTCGGCGACGAACCTCTAGGAATGGATCTCCCGAGATAATCTGATGTTGGCGTAGGAACCGAAAATAACTCGTTAAGGCCGTTCTTGATGACTGTAAGCTGACTGAACTTGCTTCGTATCGTTTGGCTTTTGATCGCTGATTTGTGAACGGTCTCCAGCGAGGGTTGATTGCTCGGCTTCCTTGGTTGTTTTGAAATCCCGAAAAAATGCTCGGCGCGACCCATGAAGCTGGAGGCGTTTTTAAAAATTTGAAGTAGCTGGTGACAACTTGTGAGTCGACGTGAACAAGCGTGCGCTCTGAAACTACCCACAGGTAGTTCAAAAATCTTTGAACTTCGCTTCGAAATCGATTGTAGGTTCCCGGGACTGCTGAGTAATCACTGAGATATTGGAGACTTACTTCCAAATCCCGAAGCGCTTGCTCGGAATTAACAGATAGACTCCCAATGGCATTGCGCACTGCGGGATAACCACCCTCCTGAATTTGGCGATCCAGGTGAGATGCAGCGTCAATAATGGGGAAACCCTTAAAATTTGTCATTGTTAGGTATCTTGCTGGCTAGAATCGTTAACTCGAACTTTTCGAGGACGAAGAGTAATCAGGTTATGCGGCAGTATAGCGAGAGAAATCCCTATGTCAAATACTGATAGGTATTTGACATAAGCAGTCGAGCCCCTCATTTGTCTTTGGGATGTTCTCTCGGTGAAAGCAATGTTTTGGTGAAGTCTATCACCTGAATTACTTTCAATATCGCCATTGTTGTACGTTGTCCCAATGCAGAGCGAATTTGAAAAATAGGATGGTTGCTGTTCTCAGCTTAAATTTTTAGAAATATGGGTTTAATTAGGGTAAAGCGCTACTTATTCTTGTGACGTTGAGGATTCAGGCAAGATTATGGGTTTTTGCTGCCAGGGACAACGTACAACATAGAGGAGTGAAACGAATACGGTCGGCTAGCAAAGATATTAGTACCAAGCACTACTTACTCTAACTCGCCTCTTCTAGTTTTATCGTGCAAACATCAACAATTTTGTTCGACGTCGACTTGCCAAAATAAAACCCAGGATCAAACCGATCATGATGAGTAGCAACTCACACGGAGCCGCTGTTGTATCTACCAGCAAGTCAGTATTCTCCCATACTTCGACAGTTTTCAATAAGTTCAACCATGTGGCTGGCAAGAGGGACCCCATCAACCAAACGAGCAAAAAGAAAACATAATGCCAACCCATCCATATAATGAGTGGTACTTGCTGCCTGATTGGAGAACATGGATATTTTTTGTGTATTCTTTGAAGCCTCCCGGCATCCCTCAAGGAAACGAGGCCCACGGCTGAGCCAACAAAGCCAACCCATGACCCGAGGGCCTGTTTCACAGGGTTAATTGCATTCATAATCGAGTTCGATGGTGATAGTCGAACCTCGGATCCGGCAATGGTTAACAAAAGATCGAGTAAAGCCAACCACCAGAGGGGCGCCGTTACAGCGACGAGGCCCATACCGAAGCACGTTAGAAGCAGTTGATGGGTTAACCAGGCCCATTTCCATCGTCTGGGGTTAACGCGCTTCACCTTTCAAGGCAATCTCATATGCTTAATGATTTTCTCCAACTGATAACTCCCTATCGTTTTAATCTCCCAAACTGGGCACGACCGGTAAAACAAGGCTGGAAGGTGTATCCGGTCCGAGATGCAGGGTCATTTTTCCAAGGAGCGATGGGATCAGCGACGTCAATACCGGGGCAAGGCCCTGTGCAACATTGCTCGTATTAATCGACACTCGCAGGGACTGGCCTGGCTCGACGAAAACACTCGTTGGGAAAATTTCCACCGATACCTTTCGGATTTCACCAGGCGTCAAAGGGTCTCGGTCCTCTAACCGGAAGGTGTGCCACGGTTGAAGCATTTCGCCATCGATGATGCGTGATCGATTCTCGTCGACCGCATTCATGCTAGCGGTCAGTAGCCCATTGGTCACCGGAGTCGTCGTTCCATTGGGATTTACCAAGTCAATCCGTACGGATAACTGAACATCAAATGCGGTCGTCGAAACCCAAAGGTCAGCCTGCATTGGACCGTTGAGGTACAGGCCTCCGGCTGGCGCATCCAGTTCGAATTTTAGAGCTGCCAATTCCGATAAACGGTTATCCTCCAGGCATGGAATAGGCAGTAATCCCGTCAGACCGGCCGTCCATTGCGTTGTACTGAAACTGCATAACCCATTGAGAGGCTGTTGCAGCGTGGACAACTCTGACTCGCTTGCCGGAAGCATCTCCGTCATGGTTCCAGATTCACCTAAAAAATACCGTTGTGCTTGAATATCAGGGTGGGGCCACTGACTGGTGGTTTCATACCTTTCGAGACCTAGAATGTACTGCGTAACGTTTGGCTGCTGTTCTACGTCGGTATCCAATCCCATGACGTACTCATCAAACCATTGCAGCCGCATCTGATCCAGTGTTGGAACGCCATCACGTGGTAAACCGTCGTCTGGTATCCCCGCCGCTTCTATATGCGTCCACGGACCTATAAGCAATTTGACAGGGACTCTCCCGCTCAACCGTTCGAACCACAATGGTTCGCTTCGTTGAAACAAATCGAAAAGACCGCCCACAATAAACGTGGGTACGTTGATACTGTCTACTTTTTCGATGGGTGACCTGACGGCCCAAAACTCTTCATCAAAAGCGGTATCCGACGCACCGAGTAAGGCTTTTAGGATAGTCGGCACCTGGAAGTCCACTACCGCACCGGTGAGACGCTCTGGTATGGCCTGAAGGAATGCCGTTGGGCTCGTCGGTAACAACTCAACAGGCAAAAGGCCCAGTCCAGACACAAGCGCCATCCAAGAGGGTATGAATGTGGCGTTCACGTTCCCACCGGTAAATACAATATCTCGGTAGCCGTCCCCGATTGGCACAATGGGAAATGATGCTTTAATCGCCGGGTGATTAAGCTGTGAAGTGAGAATCGCAGTAATACCCAGATATGAAATACCTTCAACGCCGATGCTGTCTTCAGCCCATGGTTGGTCCACTACCCACTCTACCACCTCAAGGTAATCCGCCTGCTCAATTTCACCAAACGCTTCCCAGTTCCCCCCAGAGTTACCGGTTCCTCGGACGTCGACAACCACGTGGGCATAGCCCCGTTTTACCAAGAACTCATTGGCACCGCCCAATTCTGGTATGAACTGCCCGACCGATGTGTTGTACGAGGTTTGAGTGAGAACCACTGGAAACCGGCCTTGTGCTGGCTCATTTGCTGAGAATCCCGGCAAAGATACTTTCACGAAGAGCTCAATGCCGTCTCTCAACGTGATTGTGTCTGCGGGCAGCGTGACTGCGTGGGTGTGGGTTGGTGCCCTTTGATAAGACTGCCAATTGCGAGCCTCGTGCTCGTTTACGGGCCGTGCCTGTGCGAGAGTTGCCCTCGACCCAAGTGCCATGACGGTTCTTTCCGGGCTCGGTTCGGAATTATCTGGGGCCAACTCCTCAGGCGCAGCATTTGCCGGGGATTCGGTCGTCACAGAATTTGCTCCGTTAGAGGAAGACCCTCCGCATCCTGTTACTACCATCGACACAAACACAGCGGTTAAAAGAGATTTGTTTAGCCATTTCTTATTCATGAAAAGAATCCTTTAGCCCGAATCAGTCAGAACCACGACCTCAAAGGCCAGTATTACGACAAGATTGGTTGCATCCTATGGCACGGCTGACGGTACACAATGGCAAGCCAGCACCTTAATAGCATCACCTCTTCGATGCTGACCTTTGCCATTTGGACCCAGGGAAATCCGACGGCTTTGAAGCCGCGTAAAGAATAACTCAAACGAGCACTGCCACTTACCCTCACTGGTATGCATTCATGCAAGAAACGATTCTGAGTGTTAGGCCACGCCCATCCGTGTGTGAATTAGCAAGGCAACGCAAACGTTTCAGGCGAGAAGCTGCGAGGTTAAACCGTAGGTTTCAAGACCACCCCGCTATTGACGTCGCAGACCTTACAATTCGGAAGGGTGATGGTTCGGTGTCGATGGTTCTCTCTGTCCAATCATTCAGGGGGTTACGCGAGCAGTGGCTGGAAGATGTGTTTCGGACTTTAACTCCGCATTCAAAGATAAACATAGCCTTAATTGAGGACACTCAAGACGGTGACCTCCAACCACGCACATTTTTCGTCGATTTATGGTTATTGCCCACTTTCAGTGTCTTGGCATGAGAAGGCCTGGATGACTCCTCTTTAAGTCTACCGAAGAGACCTTTATCGGGAAGCACTTTTCCATGCTAAAAGACCGTCGATCAGCCAATGCCAGGCGTGCCCTCGTTCTAACACTTATAGGTCTGTCGGCTTTGGCTGTGCACCTCGGGGACTTTAGCCATCTCGAAGCATGGCTTATCGGAGTGGCCACGGCTGTAGCCAGTCTCAAAATGGCGAACAAGTATAAGTCGTCAGCGAGGCAACGTGCCTAAAATTGTGTTAACCAACAATCTTCAAACCCAGTTTGCGAGGTTACAAAACACGGATAGCTGTTCCCTTTCCGGGTTCCATTGCCTGTACATGGCCCCCTAGGCAATTTCCCTTTCGCCTGCTGGCAACTGTTTTTAAAAAGGCTAATTCAATTAAAAAAGCCGCATATAAATGCGGCATAAACGGGACAACTCGATGCTAAGCTTCTGCTTTCGCAGACTTCAAAATAAATATAGCGCCTGAACATAAGTTTGTCGCCGCCAAACAGCTCAATGGCCTACAAAGATAATAGACGCTGACTTCAATCCAAGCTCTTACAGCAGTTAAAACGAACTGCGATGCAGCTATTGGCGGTGGAGCTGTTTCTGCGACTCCTCAGTCACTCGTTAACCCCCAATCACGGAAGATCTACAACGTTTCGAGGGCCCGGCACAGCGCACAGGCTAAGTGAATCCGTCTACAGGTCAAATTCATTTATAGTGCTGCACCGAAGGTAACCTCACCAATCTCAATACGTACGAAACCTTGCTCCCTTCCCGTTTAGGATATTTGCGTCCATACGAACATAGCCCGTTATGACAATAAAAGTCACGCGCTTGAAACATAAGACAGCCAAACTTCAGCGATTTAGCCAGAGTTACAACCATGAACCGAAGAAGCTTTATATTCTCAACAGCCGCCGTCACTACAGCTGCACTATCTGGATGCGGAGGAGGAGGGAATTCCTCGTCCCTCAATAGCACGGATGACGATGGGCAAGCGGTTTCAAATCCACCGACAGACAGCCCGAACGAAGCACTTAGGACCCCTATCGGTTCGTTTCAGCATGGAGTTGCATCCGGTGATCCAATGCATGACCGAGTCATCGTTTGGACCAGAATTACACCCGACGACCCTACGTCCGAAACTATTCCGGTCGACTTGATCTTTAGCAAGACGCCGGAATTCGACAACCCATTTGTCATCCAAACCAGTGCGAATGCCGAGCGCGATTTTTGTGTAAAAGTGGATGTAACCCAGTTAACCAGCAACACCTGGTATTACTTTGCCTTTAATTGTGGAGATGCGACATCCCCAATCGGACGGACCCGAACGTTTCCTGCCGAAGGTGAGCGGACGCGACGCGCCCGGTTCGCCACCGTATCGTGTTCAAATCTACCTTATGGTCATTTTTCAGTGTACACCGCGTTGGCAAAAGTTCCTGAGCGAGACCTGGATTTTGTGCTGCACTTGGGAGACTACCTTTACGAATACGAGCCAGGCAATTATGACGACCCAGCCTCGGTTCCCAACCGCGTGCACGAACCTGCTAACGAAATTGTTTCCCTGAGCGACTATCGAACTCGGCACGGACAATACAAAAGGGATCCAGACCTTCAAGCGGTGCATCAACAGTATCCCATGATTTGTATATGGGACGACCATGAGTTCACCAACGACGCATTTAAAGACGGCGCCGAGAATCACACCCCAGCAACAGAAGGCGACTGGGAAACACGAAAAAACCGGGCTATGCGTGCCTATTTCGAATGGATGCCCGTTCGCGAGTTT
Source organism: Marinobacter adhaerens HP15 (assembly GCF_000166295.1). Classification (NCBI taxonomy): domain Bacteria; kingdom Pseudomonadati; phylum Pseudomonadota; class Gammaproteobacteria; order Pseudomonadales; family Marinobacteraceae; genus Marinobacter; species Marinobacter adhaerens. The sequence continues at coordinate 112,051 of NC_017507.1, read as the reverse complement.
GCAAATGACGAGGGACGCATCTGGAGGCAGTTTCAATACGGTGATTTAATCGATCTGTGGATGTTAGATACCCGAATTGAAGGTCGCGATGCCCAGGCTTCGTTGCCCTTCGGGCCTGAGCGAACTGATGAATCGCGCGAGTTAATTAGCGAGGCGCAAATGCAGTGGCTTACTTCTGGGCTTGCGAACTCCCAAGCGCGGTGGAAAATGATCGGTCAACAAGTGATGTTCGGGCAACTCAATATTGCGGAACTTCCCCAGCCCGATGCCATTGCGGAATTAGTGCCCTACGGAACGACGCAGCAAGGGGTCAACATGGATCAATGGGATGGATACACATCATCCCGCAACAAAATCCTGGACGCCATTGAACAAAATGAAGTTTCTAACGTCGTCATTTTTACCGGAGACATTCACACCTCTTGGGCCAATGAAATCTATCGAAATCCTGCCACGCTCCTCGGCGACCTATTTGACTCTCAATCAGCGCTGGCCGTTGAATTTGTCTGCCCAGCAGTGTCCTCACCCGGCTTTCCAGATGGGTTGGCTGAAGCGGTTGCGCCTTTGCTCAGCGTTACAAACCCCCATGTTAAATACTCTGAATTGAAAAAACGCGGCTTCATTTTGATGGACGTGGATCGCTTCGGAACGCAAGCGGAATATCATTATGTAACGTCCATTAGCGATGAATCGAGGAAGGGCGAGCTCGAGTCGACGCGCAAGCTTGTCAAAGTCTTCGCCACAGAAACGGGTCGACCATACCGACTTGAGCAGGATTTCCTATCCGCAACTCGTCCCCGCACGACGCAAACCGCCTTTTTGGCACCGCCCGCCACTGAAGCTCAACGCCGAGCGTTAGGCGAGGCACTTAAAATGTCCTATTCCATGGAGCTTTACGCATGAAATTGTTTATAAACGCCCTGTGGGTCAGCTTTTTTCTGATTCTGGCTGGTTGTGGTGGATCGGGCGACGGCTCGAATGAACCACCGGGCAACGACCAGAACCCGGGTGTTACACCTGAACCTGCGCCAGATCCTGAACCTGCACCGACACCCGTTGCCACAACTCAGTTTATTGCGATGGGGGATTCAGGCTCCGGCAGTCCCGGGCAATTCGCGGTTGGCGAATCTATGGCCGCTGTCTGTGAACTAAAAAGTGTCGAGACTGGTCCGTGCGAATTTGTATTAGGCTTCGGTGACAATATTTATGAGGACGGCGCAACATCCGTTGAAGACGCCCAGTTCATCGAAAAATTTGAGAAGCCGTTTGAACCAATGGGAAACACTCCCTTCTACATGGTTCTCGGGAATCACGACAACACCGGCTATGTCGGTGGCGACGGTGCGAACAACAGCCGAGGCGATATCCAGGTCGACTATCACTACGAGGGGAATAGCCCTCGGTGGAATATGCCCAGCCGCTTTTACGCATTCGATACCAACGGCATTCCGAGCGTTCAAATGCCAAGAACTCGCGATGGAAAACCGCTGATCAATGTCGTTTCTCTGGACTCAAATCCTATCGCGTCGACTTTGGCAGATGCCGATTCCAAATACAGTTGGCAAAACTACGGCATGAACCAGCTGGTCTGGGCACAGGATGAGCTGCTGTCCTCTGAGGCCCTTTTCAATATTGCGATGGCTCATCACCCATACCTATCCAACGGTTTCCACGGCAACGCTGGAAATTACGACTTTATTCCTTCGTTCATTCTACCGGTTATATCAGGACAGCGATGGAAAGACTTCATCGAGGAGGCCGTTTGCGATTACGCCGACTTTATCATGACTGGCCATGACCACGATCTTCAGCTTTTGGAGCCTGTGGAGTCCTGCGGAAGAACGCGCTTCGTCGTGAGCGGTGCCGCAGGAAAGATGCGATCGCTTACCGATGAAAACCGCAACAACGCCATGTTCCAGCAGGGGGACACCTACGGCTTTTTCTGGGTGCAGGCATCAGAAAGCGACCCAGAGACTGGAACACCGGCACAGATGTGCTTTGAGGCCTACACCGTTGACGAGGACGTTGAAGGTTTTGGCGTGGTAAATGACGCTGGGCAACTGACACCGGCGCACACCCAGTGCATGGCAAAAGCTGACCCGATGGGCATCGGTCGAGGCAAAGATTTCTCTGGAGCCCCGATCTCAATGCCGGTGCCGCTGACCAACGGTGATCAGTTTGATCAGTCCTTTACCGGGCCTTTAAAAACGTTTCGAGAAGAGCTCGTCAGTGGCCTGAATACTTACAATATGGCGAACCCGAATCCGGAGACGCAGCAGGCGGTTGCGCAACTCATTAATGGAATCGATACGCTGCTCGTTGCCATCGACGCGGCTGCTTCTTCCATGACGGAGGGGGGATCAGAGTCCGACATAACGCAAGCAAACCTCGCCGTTCAGGCGGCCGCTGACCGTTTAAGTGCGATGGACACAAGCGGCCTACCCGCTCCCTTTGATCGCCTCGGCGATGCTTTTGACGCATTCTCCGATGGCTTCGGCGGTGTTGGTAACAACGACTCCGGACAGGGTTTGTCGCAGGACACCGCATTTCTGCTTGGTCCGGTGGTACAGCTCGCCATTAACATCGACAACATACTCGATGCCGTGGACCAACAGGCGGAACCCGTCCCCGTGTTGCGTGGGGTCACCGGTTTGCTTTCGACGGTTCTGCGCGGAGTAGGCGGCACACTCGAACAAGTAGCTGCTCTCGATAGCTCTGGCGGCACAGACGCTCTCGTCGGCAGCGTCAATGAGGCGCTGAATACCCTGGTGCTAGAAGTTCTACTGTTGGAGAACGCGCCGGAATCAATCAACCAAAACGCCACGTTACCGGCTAATTTTCTATCAGATATTCTGTTGACGGCCCTGCGGGAAGTGACCGAGCAACTTGATCGTACTGTGCTCGGCGTAGTCGATGGTTTGCTTGGCAGGCTTCTGTCGCCCGTAACGGGTCTGCTGGAGGGCATACTAGACAGGCTTTTCTAGCGGGAGCTGCAGGTATGAGGCAGTGGCTCGAAGCAAGGATGCTTCAAGCACTGATCCACCAATATAGGGTCTTCATTTTAAACGACAGGCTACTCGCTCACGCATCACTTTTGGGTTGGCATTCGTCGACCAGGAAGCTTCGATCAATCTATGCGAGTTCCTCTCTGGTTTCACCGAACACACGTAGACATAATTTTGCAACATTGTTCACTTATGTTATGCGATACGAGTATTATGTTTTGGCGCACCTTAGATGAGTTTTACCCTACCTCCCTATCTTTTTTATAAAAATCAAACCTGTTGCCACTTTATACTGCTAGTCGCATTGGCAGTCAGTAGCTGCGCCAGTCCTGCTTACAGTGAACCCCGATCCATTGGATGGAACGATCTCGTTCCTTTGGGATGGCCTGACAGAGATCCGCTCGATGGACGCGATATTTCGAACCTGTCGGATCAGGACCCTGAGGCCAAGCGTCTTTACGCCATCTTACGTGAATACCTCGACAACGCGCCCGTCGTCGAGGAACTTGATGGACAACAGGTCAGTATCCCGGGCTACGTTGTACCAATGGAGTTTTTCTCTGGAACACGCCAGATAAAAACGTTTTTGCTTGTGCCATTTCAGGGCGCCTGCATTCATGTGCCACCGCCAGCGAGCAATCAAATCGTTCTTGTTAATAATGATCGGAAAGATTTCGACTTCACCTACGATCCGGAAGTTCCGGTCCTGGTCTCTGGTCTCTTAACCATAGACCACATCGAATCAGATCTTGCCGTATCCAGCTACCAACTCGACGCATCATCGATTACCGAGTATGGCAATTGACATTGGAGTACCCCATGAGAAGTTTGTTACCAGTCTTCGCCTTATTGCTCAGCACATCCATTGTTGGTTGTGGTGGTTCCTCGTCGGATTCCACTGGGCCTATTCCGCCAAACAATATCAGCGACAATCCGGCTCCAGTAGACCCCAACGAGCCAAGCAACCCGACTTCCCCCCAAACTTTCAACGTCAATGCGGGTGAGCCGATCTCCGTTGATGAAGCGGAAGAATTCATTCTTGAAGGAACAAGTTCGATAAGCGGTCAGTCTGACATCACCATTGTACGTGTACTTTGGCGCCAGATATCTGGATCTCCAGCGTCTCAGCTGACTCAACCAGATCAAAATTTAGTAACCTTTCAGGCTCCGCAAATTGAGGGAGGCGCCGAAACCATCGTGTTTGCCTTTGAGGCAGAGACGTCCTCGGGAGATCTTTTTGAGGACACAGTGACCGTTACAGTAAGGGATACCATCGCTAATGCCCTACCCTTGGTTGACGCTGGCACAGATTCGCAGGTCATTGGTGGTGAAACTGTTACCTTGAACGGTTCCGCTGAGGATGAAAACGGGATCGCCTCCTTTGAATGGCGCCTACAGGAACCGGACTCTAATCTTACAATTACCAATGCGAACGAGCCTGTCGCTACAGTCACTCTGCCACGGACGGAACAACGTGAAGAGTACCGTTTCGCTTTACAGGCTGTCGACAACCTCGGCGGGGCATCGGTGGATTTTGTTACGATTACCAGCCTTCCTTCTAGCACAAACACAGCTCCTGTGATTCAGAGTCTGAGAGCCAACCCAGGCGTTGCGACGGGTGGAGAAGTCGTTAGACTTGAATCGAATGCCGTTGACTTTGAGAACGATCAACTCAGTTACCGGTGGAAACAAGCGCCATCAGATCCTTTCCCTCTGGCCATTGATAATGCTCAGGCTGACATCGCCCAGATCGTTATCCCGGAGATTAGCGATCCGGCAACGCTGAATTTTGAGGTTCTGGTTACCGATGGTGCGCTGCAGGATATTCGCACTACGCAGTTGCAAATTGTGCCCCGCAGTGAGCCCAAACCGGGCCTCGTTAGTTGTCTTTTTAACGTGTTCCAGCAAGGTTGCCCGCTGCAACTGGTCGATGATCTTATCGGTGATGGCGGAGCGTTGCGGTGCGAGGATAACCCCTTTTCTCTCGAGTGCCCGCTGAACATCCTGGCACGTATCAGCCCACCCATTGCGGACTGTATCAGTTCACCTTCTGTTGCAGGATGCGGTCAGATATTAGGTCAATTGGCCGACCCGCTTTTTGTATTCCGCTCTCTACCAACGCCGCAGATGGCATCGGAGTGTACGCCCGCATTCGACGAGCAGTCCTTTGAGCACTTTGCGGGCGTTCTCCATGGCCACACTGGTTATTCCGACGGCACGATTGGCACGCGACCGGCGACTGCGTTTGAACGGGTGAAAAACGAGGGTCTTTCGTTTTTCGGTATCAGCGACCACTCAGACAATGCTCGTTTGCCATTGACGGTAACCGGCGATTGCTTTTCCGCGCAATTTCTCGATTGTTTGATTGCCGATAGCGAAAACCCCGAGGACAGTTTTCGCAAATGGCGAGCAACCGCCGAACAAGCAGAAGCGGCCACAACGCCATTATTCACGGCTTTTCGGGGTTTTGAGTGGACGTCAGATCGTTTCGGCCATCTGAACGTCTTTTTCTCCGACAATGTGATCAACGCAAAAACCGGCCCCGGCTACCTGGTTTCAATGGGTTTGTTTTGGCAGTGGTTCTTGTACCCGGAGTTCCTGGGCGGCGGCAGTGACGGTCTCATTGTTTTCAACCATCCGGGTCGCGAGGATCTTTTCGAAGGTATCATTCCAAACATTCCGGGCGCGGGAGATCCAGCGTACACCTTTAACGATTTTGACCATGTGCCGGGCGCGAATATGCGAACGGTAGGCCTGGAGGTATTCGGTAAAGGCTCTGAATACGACACATCCGGCAGAAACGGAAGTTGGCTCTCTTACGCGTTGGATAAAGGCTGGTATTTAGGCGCCGTTGGGTCTGAGGACCATCACGGGACATCATGGGGAGCGCCATCCCTTCCAAAAACCATCATGATTGCCCGGTCGAACGATGCCCAAGATATCAAAGAGGCGATGCTGGCGAGACGGTTTTATGCCGTTGCTCAAAACTTCAACGACCTGAGGATGGAGTTTCGCATTGACGAAGCACCTATGGGCTCCAGGCTTGCTCGCGGTACCGGAGCAGCCTTGCCTGCACGATTCGAGTTAACACTTGGGGATGCGTTACTAGACGCGAAAGTCGAAGTCGTTACCTCCAACAATCGCGTAGTGTCCACTCTAGAGGGGTCTCAGGGCCTGTTTGAGGTGTCTGTGTCACCGGACGAGCGGTATTATTTCTTGCGAGTGTTAAACTTGGATACAGGACGCCCCATCGCTTTCTCGAGTCCAATCTGGATTGACGCCGATGCCGCTCCGAAGCCTTTTTGCAGATATGAGGCGCTCGATGGGGGAAGTTTACTCTGACGAGTGGTTAAAAAACACGTGAGGCATAGCGTTCGGACAATTTCTTAGCTCAGTCCGAACGCTACATTTATGTCTGTATTGCCCAATCAGCAAGACCTCTTTGGCCGCGGTGAAAGCAGCATGATAGGGCGCACAAAGCAGCATTGCTGCGATATAAGTGTGTGCTGTGGTGCCCCACGTTTGCTCTATCTGCAATCGAAAAGAGCCGTTTGCCACTCCCAGCGCAAAACGTCCCCTTCGCAATAAAAACTTCAAAAGAATTTAACTTTATAACCCATTGGTTTTACGAACATTTAGTTTTACGTCTTATTTGTGCACAAATAATTTTATCCATTACTGCATCCAATTGCCGCCTGCCAGAGTATACGCCTATGCAACATCCCAAACAGGATATGGAGTGTTATATGACAATCACGAAAAAACCTCTGGCCATTGGCGTAGCCTTGTGTGCGCTTACGCTACAGTCAGCGACCTCATTTGCTTCAAGCCACCGCGAAGCCCCATTTATCACGGAAATCCCAAAGGTCGATGGTACCGATTTCTACATGTTTCGTAGTTACGAACCCACGCGGGAAAACTACGTGACATTGATTGCAAACTACCTTCCTCTGCAAGACGCCTATGGCGGCCCAAACTACTTCGATTTGGACGAGGATGCGATTTATGAGATCCATATCGATAACAATGCCGACGGAGTGGAAGATTTAACCTTCCAATTCCAGATGCAAGATAACTTCCAAGACATTCAGTTGCCGATCGGAAACGAGATGGTGTCAGTGCCGCTTAAGAACATCGGTGACGCCGCAGATCCGGGGAACGTACAATTTAGCCAAAGTTACACTCTCAAGATGATCCAGGGCGATCGAAGAACTGGCTCCGCAACGACCTTAACGAATGCCACAACAGGGATGTCGACCTTCGACAAGCCGCTGGATAACATCGGCGAGAAATCTTTCCCGAACGGCTATGCCAATTACGCATCAGACTTTGTCTACGATGTAGATTTGCCAAACTGCAGCGCAGACGGACGTGTATTTGTTGGACAGCGCAAAGAAGCCTTTGCCGTTAACCTTGGTGAAATTTTCGACTTGGTCAACACCAACCCGCTAGGTGAAAGGAATGCCGAGGGCCCAGGGGATCTCGCTGATAAAAACGTAACTTCGTTCGCACTCGAGCTCCCGAAAGCTTGTATCACAGGTACCGCCGCAACAAGCAATGGACAAGCGATCATCGGGGGATGGACAACCGCAAGTGTGCGTCAGGCTCGGATCATCAACCCAGAACCTTCATTAGCAACCAGCGATATGTCTGGCCAGAAGGGTGCAACAGTTGAAGGCGGCGCCTTCACACAAGTATCGCGACTGGGCATGCCCCTAGTAAACGAGGTCGTAATCGGGCTGAAGGACAAAGACAAGTTCAACGCGAGCGAGCCGAAGGACGATGGACAATTCTTGACCTACGTCACCAATCCGACGCTTCCAGCGCTGCTGGAAATTCTCTTTTCCGATGCAGGTGCTGAAGCGCCAGCTATTGGGCCAAACGGTCGAACAGATCTCGTAGCAGCCTTTCTCACTGGCCTAGACGGGGTAAATCAGCCGAGCAATCCGACGCCTTCAGAAATGCTTCGTCTGAACACCGAACTGCCAATTACGCCGCTAAGCGAGCAAAATGATCTGGCAGCACTTGCGGGAGATGTTGGTGGCTTCCCCAATGGCCGTCGCCCCTACGATGATACTGTAGATATCGCCCTGCGAGTCGTCATGGGAGCTTTGGTCGATGGGGCTCCGAACCAAAACGTGCCCTTTACCGATGGAGTGCGTCTGGATCGTAAAGAACTGCCAAACGAGTTCCCGTATCTCGCCATGCCCATTGCTGGCTCACCCAATGATGAAGTCATGGTTGGAGGTATGAGATGAATCGGTGGATTAAGCTAGCCACTATACCTGCGTTGGCGTTTGGTTTAACAGCCTGTTTTGACGGGTCAAGTGGCGGTGGTGCAGCGCAAGCCGACGAGCCGCTCGAAAAAGTCGCTTTTGGTGAGTTCGTTGAAGGCATTTTTGCCAACCCCAACCCAAACCGCGAACCGGAACAAGTTAATAACAAGGAGTTTGTTTTTAATGACCAGGCTAACGACCAAGCGTTTGATTCGCTGCTCTGACAAGCCTGGCACCCAAAGCGTGAGGCGTCTTCGGACGCCTCCGCTCTCTGCGGGGCCATGCAAAACCCTTCTCTTTGGTTTGTTTTCTATAATGCTTGCCGTCTCGGCCCAAGCATCCATTCCTGCCGCTGAATCCTACGACGACACCGACGTTTTACTAACGATCACAGACACAATGGCAGCGGCTTCTTACAACACGTTTGAGGACGACGTTGAGTCTCGAGTTCGAGAACTCATCACATTACATCGAGAGACCGATGATCCGAGGTTCTTGGGTTACGCTAAGTCAGCCCTGCAGAATAGTGAGGAGTCGGGAACAAGTGAAGATCTGATCGTGCTGTCTGCGATCGTAGATCAATCACTTCATGACTTCGATTCTGCGCGCACCAAACTCACGGATATTGTTGCATCGTCTGAGAGTAAGGCGACCTATTTGCAGGCGCTGACTGTTCTTATCAATCTAGAAATTGTCAGTGGCCGCTATGAAAAAGCAGGGCAACTGTGTGCTCAACTTTCGGAAACGGATCATCCCTACATCAGGGCGAATTGCCAGGCCCAGATCAAAGCGCTCACAGGCGACCCTGAGCGGGGCTATCAAACGCTGAGTAGTCGAGCACAGCGTATGCCCGCGACCCATCCATACGCCGTTTTTATACAGAACACGCTTGGGGATATCGCCTCACAGGCCGGTCTACCGGATGCGCCAACACACTATAGTCGTGCTCTTGCGATTGATCCGACCGATTTGTATGCACGGACAGCGCTGGCAGATTGGCACCTCGAATCAGGAAATTTTGATCGTGTCGAGTCTTTGACTCGCCAATATGACGATGTCGATCGCCTTGCAGTTCTTCGCGCGATTGCTCAAAAAAGACAGGGGCTCACGCAGACAAATCTCATGGAAACGCTCAAACAACGCTTCGATGAGGCAGCGTGGCGCGACAGTTCTCTGCATAGCAGAGACCTTGCAAGGTATCTTCTTGATGTGTCGGATGCGCCCCAAGCAGCACTCACGTTTGCTTACAACAATTGGGCTGATCAGAAAGAGCTCATAGACACTCGCTTGCTTATCAGGGCCGCCAAAGCCGCTTCCGATGAAGCCATTACCGAGGAGGTGACGGCGTGGATGGAAAACCAGGGCCAGCACGATCACCAGATCAAGGACGTTCTCTGATGGGATTAAATAAAATAGTATTCTTTGTCTTTTGCCTCTTATTCTTGTTTGCCGGCCCAACCTGGGCCCATAAATCAAGTGACGGTTTTCTCTACATCGATGCCGAAAATAACCAAGCTCGATACGATATAGCGCTGCGCGACTTGTTACTCGTGACCGATTTGGATCTGAATGGCGATCGAACCGTCACGGGCAATGAATTGACAAACCGCTGGTCATTTATCGAAGATTTCGCGACGACGCATCTAACGTTCATGTCTGACTCCGGTAACTGCGGACTGCGTTATCAAGACCGTGGCATTGCTCGGCACAGCGATGGCGTCTATGCCAGCTTGACTTTGGATATCAATTGCAAAGACGGAGAAGCACCGAGTGTGGTCGCTTACACCGCCTTTGCTGAACAAGATCCACTTCACCGGGGTCTGATCAACGTGTCCGACGAAGCCAGCGAGCGACTGTTGACCGCGATTCCCGGTGGCGACGCTGTGTCCATTCGGCTCGATCCGTCGGAAAACCACATTTGGTCCATGTTCCTGACGTTCATCTACGAGGGAATCGTCCATCTGCTGATTGGGCTAGATCACATTCTATTTCTGTTGGTGTTGATAATACCTGCGACGCTTCGGGCTGCCGGCATAACCTCTGCCAAGGAGAGGGTCTTGCAGCTCGTCGGTATTGTAACGGCCTTCACGGTTGCTCACTCGATTACGCTAGCTCTCGCCGCCCTGGATATCGTACGACTCCCGATTGCATGGGTGGAGACCGTCATCGCGCTGTCGATTGTCTTGGCTGCCATCAACGTCTGGAAGCCTATCTTAGGCGAGAAAACGTGGAAACTAGCGTTTGGTTTCGGACTGATTCATGGTTTTGGTTTTGCCAGCGTCTTAGGAGACCTCACAAGTGGGGTTGGGAATCTTGCTGTGGCCTTGGCGGGCTTCAATATCGGCGTCGAATTAGGACAGCTTGCATTAATTGTTGTGTTGTTCCCGGTGCTGTATGCCATGGGGGATACCGCCTTTTATCGCAAAGGGATGGTTCCTGTTGCGTTGCTGGTTGTTTCTATCATTAGCATTAATTGGGTCATCGAAAGGGCACCCGTTTCATTTTAATCGCACGAATCAAGACGAAAGAACAATACGGTTAACGCCCTCAGTTTTATATTGTTAAAGGCGAGTTAACCGAACATCAGTGCTTTCCCGATAGGGCGGCAGTTTTGCCGCCTTTTTTTGGATTTCTGACCCGTCCTGAATAAGGTTTACACCTTCCTACTTGAGATTACGGAGGGTGTTATGAATACGAAGAGGCGTAGGAGTCAACGAGATTATTCCCTGGCCTTTAAATTGGCGGTGGTAGGCCAAGTTGAAAAAGGCGAGATGACGTACAAGCAAGCCCAGGAACGATACGGTATCCAGGGGCGCTCGACGGTGCTAACGTGGTTACGTAAGCATGGTCAGCAGGACTGGAGCCCGATGGCTTTGCTTTTCGTTCGCAAGGGGGCTGCGATGACCAAACCGGATCTTCCACTGACACCCGAGCAGCGCATCAAAGAATTAGAACAGCAGCTAGATGATGCCAACCAGAAAGCTCAATTCTTTGAATCCGTTGTGGATGTACTGCAGAGAGACTATGGCTGTCGCGTTATAAAAAAGCGGTCCGGCAAGTCCTCGCGCAAAAGCAGATCCAAAGCCTGAGCGTTACTCGGGCTTGCCGATATCTAGGTTTCTCCCGTCAGGCGTATTACCAGCACTTCAAAGCTGATGCGGTTCGTCAGGCCCATAATCGCCGGGTGCTGGACTTTGTACGGGAAGAGCGCCTGCACCAACCTCGTCTGGGCACCCGCAAGCTGCATTCACTCCTTAAACCGAAGGCCCTGTGCATAGGCCGGGACCGACTATTTGATCTCCTGCGAGCCCACCGACAACTGGTTCCTCGCAAGCGGGCTTATCATAAGACTACGCACAGCCATCACCACTTTCGCTGCCATCCTAACTTGCTGAAAGCAGGGCCGGAGCAGGTCGTGCCAGACGCGCCCGAGCAGCTCTGGGTAGCAGACATTACCTATTTGCCGACACGTCAGGGCTCAGCCTATCTCAGCCTGATTACCGATGCCTTCTCACGCAAAATCGTGGGCCACCACGTGCATGACACGCTCCATACGGCGGCCGTAATACAAGCCATGCAAAAAGCGTTGAAGGGAAGGCAATACTCTGGAGGGCTGGTTCACCACTCGGATCGGGGCGTCCAGTACTGCTCAGCCCCTTATCAGCAACTTCATGCCAAATACGGCATTCGTTGTTCGATGACAGATGGCTACGACTGCTACCAGAATGCGCTGGCCGAGAGGGTGAATGGGATACTAAAAACAGAGTTCTTACTGGTGCTTCCCAAAGACTTGGCGGAAGCTCAAAAGATGGTCGATCAGTCCGTGCAGACCTATAACACAAGGCGGCCACATCTGGCCCTAAAATACAAAACGCCCGATGCGGTGCACCGGGCGTTTCGATAGAAATAGGTGTAAACCTATTTCAGGACTAGACATTCTTCTCTTGAACTTCAGCCCTCCGGACACCCTCACATTGCGTTTCCAAACAGCTTCTAAAGACCGCGCCTGGCCTCTTAGGACAAGGTTGTTTCAACCACAGATCATTTAAGCTAGAAAAGCTTACAAAACTGGGAAAGATGCTTCGATTAGGGCACAGACAGTATTGTTAGCAGCCACTCGAAGGAATAAAGGCTTATGAAGCTGAATAACAAGGCTACCGTCATACTACTACACGGCATGTGGAGTGATGCTGAAAGCCTGGTAGAGGTCAAGCGCGCCTTCGAAGGGGCGGGTTATACCGTCCAGTCACTCACGCTTCCGAACCACTGTCCACGTGACGACCACACAGGAGCAAGTCGTGCAGCCCTTGCAAAGTGCACTCTCCAGGACTATGTGCAATTCGTCCTTGAAAACATCCAATATTTAGAGGCTCCCCCAATTCTTGTGGGCCATTCCATGGGCGGGCTTATTGCGCAGCTCACGGCTGCACGTGTGGAGTGTAAGAGACTGGTACTTCTTTCCACCGCGGCTCCAGCTGGAATCTATAGCCTGAGTTTCTCGGTTTTTAAAACACTGGGAAGAAACCTTTTTAGATTCCCTTTGTGGAGAAAACTGACCGGATTAACTTTGAGTAGCGTCCAGTACGGCATTGCCAATTCTCAAGACAGATCTCAACAACAGGACATCTACGAAAGGTCTGGCTACGAGTCAGGCATGGCCACACTTCAAATGAGCCTGGCGGCCTTCACCAACTCCAGTTTCGCAAGCGTTAATCCTGAGCGCATCGGCTGCCCGATCCTAATGATCGCCGGAACAGAAGACCGCATCACACCCATTAAAGTTCAGCGCCGAATCGCTCAACATTATGGAAGCCAAGCTGAGTTAGTTGAGATCCCTGGATGCTGCCATTGGACGATCGGCGGCAGCTTTTTTCCTCACGTCAGCTCTGCCCTGTTCAACTGGCTGGAATTAACCTGTACTAAACTTTCAAATCCGTCATAACAGTATTAGTGTTCATCAGCAGCGGAGCTCTACCAAGAGATGCAACTCCTGGGTGTTAGCGCGACGATATGCATGAGTGCAGTGTTCAGGCCCACTACACTCACACGACATTTCCTACACGTTACATGGCTTTCCAGAATACATAATCAGCTGTATACCCACTGATATATCGACGGCCCTCGGCCATCGCGGTGCAACCTCCTGCTGGCGCTTTGCCACCATTCAGGTTGATCCGCTGGATATAGGTGACCCCAGACATTGCGCCCTGCCCCATTGCCGGATTGGCCTTCACGAGCTGCATCGGAATGTTGCCTTCTCCAGCCGGAGCGGTTGCCAGCTGTTTCCCAGTTACCTTCGATCCGTCCACGGACTCCCAAGTTGCAGGGGGGCCGTAGTAAGAACCGAGCTGTTCACCTGATGCGTCCATGAGGTTTGCACTTGGGCCCGCAAATTTCCAATCATAACGGCCATTGTCTTGTTGAGCACACACCCACGCAACGTTACCGTTCTCGACGGTACCGATCATCGCAACTGAGTTTCCAGCCGGCACTTGAATAGCGGCGGGCAGCTCGCTTTGCGAAAAGCCATCGGACATCATGTTGTCCAAAGTGCTACAGCCACTCAACGCCAGGGCGCAGGTCAAACCCGCAAAAATAGGCATTTTTTTCATATCACGTATCCTATATTGACTATGTAAGATGCACCGTCGTCAGATGCATTATCAAAGACGTTTCGAGACCTGTATTGGATTCAAAAGTTGGCAACTTTTCTAAAAATTGATGACTCAAAACTACACAGAGGCTTCTGAATAACGGCTGGTGCGAATCTCCTTACTAACAAGAAATCATTTTTTATCGGCTCGGCCGTTTTACGCTGCATCTGAAAAGAACTCGGATCAGTATAGATCAATGGGCAATCCGCTCCTCTTTTCATATGAGACTAAGGAACAAAATATGAAGTCAGTATACAAACCTTTATTCGATCGTCATAAGCTGGTCGTTGCGGTAGCCACGACCTCGCTGATCCTTTCCGGATGCGCTCTAGAGGGTGATGATGGGCAGAAGGGTGAGCCGGGGAACCAAGGCAGAGCCGGCACACCTGCCTTTGCACCGGCAACCTTATTCGTTGCGAGCAACAGCTCAACCGACAAAGCTGTGCGGGTCCGCAACGAAACCTTCGGTTTATTGAATACTTATGAGACCGGTGGGAATGAGGGCATCGTTGTTTCCAGTGCCGGAGCTATTATCCAGGCGGATGATAGCGGAACGAATGGACGCATCATCACAGCGTGTAACGCATTCGATCGAACTACAAGCGGCCCTTCCTATGCAATCTCTGGAACCAACACAGGTTTGGTCAATCCTAAAGGCGTTGAAACGATACCGAATCTTGGTTTGACCTTGGTCGCCAATAATGGACAGTCGAATATACTGATCTTTGGGTCGGCTGCATCAGGCGACGTAGCCCCTTTCGCAACGCTTGGGCTTACCAATGACGCATGGGACCTCACCTATGACGGAAAAACTGATACCTTATTCGTAGCCCTGGTCGATGGCAGCGTCGCTGTTTTCGATAGGTTCGCAGAAAACGAGGGACAGGGCGGCATTACTCGTCTGTTTTGGATTGAAGATGCAGACGGCGAAGTGTCAGTCAACCTGCACGGGATCGACTACGATGCAGTGACTGACTCACTCGTTGTGTCTGATGTCGGGCAAGCCTCATCAGCGGACGACGGAAAACTGTATGTCCTTCAAAACGCAAGCTCCATTGCGAGCGGCACCGTGAAAGCGGCGACTACATGGAAAGGCTCTGAAACACGCCTTGGAAACCCAGTGGATCTTCAGATTACTGGCACAGATGTACGAATCGCTGAAAAAGCCAATGCAGGTGGCGCCGTACTCGTCTACCGCAACATTTTTGAAGCTGCAGGCGGCAATGTCGCCCCAGACGTCATTTATGACACGCCAGCTCCAGAGTCGATTGCCGTGGTATCTGAACAACTCTCACCTGTTGGCGCGACAGATGTCGTTAACTCCCAACTGTCCTATCAGCTCCTAGCAACGAGCAACCCCGCGCCTGGTTCACGGACGTCTGGGGCTATCTTTTCAGTGGATCGCAATGTTGCACAACTAGAAACTGTTTTCGACACCACGCAGGATAGCATTGAAAACATTACGCTGGATCGACAGGGCACTGCCTACGTCAACTTCAACAACACAGTCAACGGACCGGGGATTGCGGTGTTTGGCGCAATTGTTGAACGCGATGAGGCGGATCCACAGCTCGACCGCATCATCCAAGGTGACAACACTCAACTGATATCGCCTAAGGGTATTGAGCTAGCCGATGACCTTGGTTTACTGATTGTGTCTGACACCGGGACTCAATCAATCTTGGCCTTCAGCGCCTGTGCTGCAGGTAACGCGACACCGATCGAGATAGACACCGGAGGCATCGCGCCTTGGGACAGCGATTACGCACCATCGGTGGATACACTGTTTGTAGCCCTGACCAATGGCACTATTGCCGCTTACGATAAATTCTCTCAGACGCTTGGCGCCGGTGGCCCAAGTCGAACTATCGAGCCCGCCAATACCGTGAATTTCCACGGTATTCGGTACGACCAAATATCTGACACGCTGATTGTAACCGACGTTGGGAGTGCTCAGGATAACAGTGATGGTGCTATTTTGACGATTCCACAAGCGTCCAATGTCTCCGGGCCAGCGGCTGTCGGTAAACGGGTTACGTCACCCTCACCCACCGGGCTTCTCGGTAGTAGTCCGGACGAAAGCATCCTTGGAAATCCTGTAGACATTGCCTTTGATGGAAAAGACTTGTTCGTGGCAGAGAAGGCAAATGATAGTATTCAAGTGTACCGTGACTTTTTGACAGATCCCTCTGTCAATGGAGTCACTGCACCGACGGACACCATTGCCGCAACAAAACCTGAATCCCTTATACTGTCTATTAAACGATAATATGTAAACCGAAGGGCGGAGCGAACTCTCGCTCCCCCCTTTTTAATGACCGGAGGTCAGGCGGCCGATAAACAGGATTTCTCCGGTCGGCAAGCCGGTCGGTGACCCTCCCGGAGGTTCCAGTGTTATTTCAAAGAGTTGGTTCTCTTCCACACTGTTGAATGCGTCGGCGCGTATTTCCTGTTGCCTGTCTGAACCAAGTGTGCCCAAGCTAATCGGTTTCTCCCAACTATCAGCTTTTGTCCAAAGCTCCATAACACTATTTTCGGGTTCTGGAAGGTGCGTCAGCGCCTTCAGGACGCCTGACTGAGAATTCTGAGTGCGCAAAATCAGACCAGGCTGGTAACGTTCAGGCGTCACGAGAACGACGAATGGTTCTCCCTCTGTAGGCGATGAAGTTTGACCCTCGAACATCAGCATCATCGCGAGCAACGCAACCGCAAACCCCGTTGATACACGCCAAAGCCACAGGTTAGTCAGCATCCCTTTGAGTCGTCCGACTTCAGACGCCTGCGGCTGTACTGCTTGACTGGTCTGTTCTTTTGCAATTTCTTGCTGAATAACTCGCCAGACTGAATCCGGTACATCAACAGGTTCAACCGACTCTAACAGCGGAGACATTTTTTCCTCGAGAAACAAAACCGCGCTTCTCAGCTCAGAGGACCTTTCCATACGCAAAACGAATTGCATACGCTCGTCGTATGGGAGAGTTCCAAGAGTGTACTCCCATGCCTGTTCCCACTCCGTATCGCTCAGATTGATTTTGGTCATTTCAAACAGTCTCTAAGGAACTTTAGGCTCCGCCGAGCCCATGATTTCACCGTACCCAGTGGCGTGCCCATTCTTTTACTGATCTCTTCATGGGTGTGGCCCTCGACGAACGCCATGTAGATCGCGGTTCGCCTGTCCGTTTCTAGACGTTTAAGGCACTCGCTTAGATTCACTGTCGCCTCGTTCAGCTCCAAATTTGCAAGTATGCGTTCATCATTGACCAATGAGGGCAACTCTTCGACTTGTTCGCTTGAAGTTTGGTTCAAAGGTTGCGCGCGTCGACGGATCTCATCCAGCGCATGGTGACGAGCAACACTGTGAATCCAGGCTCGCCCCCGACTTCTTTGCGCATCAAAGGTGTGCGCCTTATCCCAAATTTTCAGGAAGACATCCTGAGTGAGGTCTGAGGCGAGGTCTGGATTGCCGACAATCCGAAGGATGATGCCTCGTATTTTTGGGGCCTCAACTTGGTACAACGTGTGAAACGCATAACGTTCCCCGCGCGCACAGGCACAAAGGCACGCCGAGTAATCAAAGACAGAAGACGAATCATTGTGAGAGTTCAAAACAACAACCGGTGTATTTTTTGATCAATCCGTCAGGCCTTTCGCAGACACACTCGCTTAGACATGACGATGCGATAATGCGTATTCCCTAAGGTCTCAAAATTATGATCAATAATCCAATGAACTTACATCTAAAATCGACGCACGCTCCTCGTTTACTCAAGGGAAACTGTCAACCAAGATCTGCCATCATGTGTGCAAGATCCGCGATGCCCCGATCGACCTCAGAAATACCCTCCGATAGAGACGCAATTCGCTTGGAGCTGCTTGAGGACAACTGACTGACATGGTCCATTCGGCGTCTCATGTCCGAGATCATTTCGTTATTGGCCTGAACAACGTCTGAAATCTGTGCGAGCGATTCAGCCGTGCGGGCTGCCAATGTGCGCACCTCGTCGGCAACAACGGCGAAACCACGTCCGACATCACCGGCTCTTGCCGCCTCAATGGCGGCATTTAAAGCAAGCAGATTGGTTTGGTCAGCGACCGCCTGAATGGTTCCTACAATACCCTGAATTTGAGCGGCTTGATCGCCCAGGCTTTCACTCAACCGCAGAGCCCCAGCGACTTCGTCTGCTACATGAGCGGAAGCTTCGACGGCCTCTGTGATCGCCCTCGTTGTTTGACCCGCTATCTGAGAGGTTTGCTCTGATGTAGCTGCCGCGGACTCTCTGGCCACCTCAGAACGTCGCACCTGCTCTGTGATATCCATCGCAAACTTCACGATCTTGCTGATGCGACCGAGTTCATCGTAAACGGGGCTGTATGTTGCCTCAAGCCATATCACACGGCCTTGAGCATCTTTTCTCTGAAATCGGCCAGAGAAGCTCTCACCGGAGGCCAGCCGTCGCCAAAAGTCAGGGTTGTCACGATAAAAATCATCCAGACAGAAAATTCGATGAGCCTGTCCGACAATCTCACTTAATTCATAACCCATTGCGTGCAAGAAATTTGAGTTTGCATCGAGGACGGTTCCATCTGGTGTAAACTTAATAACCGCCATATACGAGTCTAGCGCCGTCAGCAATGCCTCCTTGTCGGCACTTTGGGTTTGGGCATCCGTCACATCAGCAGCTATTTTTACCACATTGATGACTTGTCCCGTTTCGGTCTTAACAGGAAAGTAACTGCCCTCAAGCCAAACCTTTTCTCCGCTTGCGTTCAGTCGCGGAAACTGGCCGTGAATAAACTGACCTGCCCGTAAAGATTCCCAAAACTCAGCATACTCCGGGCTCTGAGCGTAGCTCTGCTCAACAAGCACTTTGTGGTGCTGACCAATCACTTGTTCACGGGTGTACCCGAATATGTGAAGCAGTTTATCGTTTACGTCTTCGACGATGCCGTCCGGTGAAAACACAATAAATCCAACTGCCTGTCGGATTGCGTCTAACGTCCTCTGTACCTTGCTTTGGCCAGCCTGGCACTTCTTTAAAGCAGCTTCAGCGTCACGTAATTCTTGTTTGTTAAAAAAGCCCACGCAGACCCCCTAACCCAGTTCAGGCTCAATGCTTACGTTCTAAATCTACCACCTTTATCGTGAACGTGGTTGCCGATTCACATTTCATAACGAAAAGCCACACAACACTGCGCAATGAGGTGATACGTGGCATCAAAACGAGATACCTGGCGTCTGAACTACCGCTGATCATATGAATTCGGTGTTGAGGATCTATTATCTCGACTCTGGCAAAAAAGAGCGCCTTGCGAAGCGGCTTACCACAAGTGGCACGAAAAACCTGCGGTACAGATCAGGAAGCCATAGGCGTTCACGCCCAGCAACATAGCGTATTTGCCATCGCCAATGGCCCAGCTTGACGGAATCAGCCCAACCGCAAGCAACACACCAAGTCCCAGGCCGGTCCAGAAACTCAGGTGGAAACTCCAGGGCGACCATTTGGTGAACCCATAAAACAGGAACACCGGCGCCAGCCCCATCACCATGGTGCCGGAGATGGTGGTGGCCTTGAGGATATCGGTGCCGGCGAACATTGGCAGGTTGCCCAGGAAGGCAAAGATAACCATCACAATCGCACCTACCCGCATGCTCGGCAGCTTGTCAGAAGCACGTTGCGCCAGCCTGGGCAGATCCACCGCCAGTGACTTGGCTAGCGACGTGAAAGTGGAATCCAGGGTCGACCCCGCCGAGGTCATCATTACCACGCTCATAAAGAACAACGCGGCCAGGCCCAGCGACTGGCCCACGGCAGCAGGCGCGTTGCCCATCGCCTCAATGCCGTTAAGCCGGGCGTGAACACCCACCAGACTGAAGATAAACACTGCCACAAAGCCCAGCAGCCCGGCCACCACAAAGCTTTTGAGCATGGTCTTTTCCTTGTTCACAAAACCCCGGTCGGTCAGCACCGGATCGTGGAACGGATAGCTGAACAGCTGCAGCAAAGCCACCAGCAAGAGATCAAAGCCGGCATTGAGCCGGAACTCGCCATTGGTCAGCAGGGCGCTGGTATCGTTGGCCGGAATGATCAGGAAGAGCACGGCACCCACAAAGAACACAAACACGAACGCTTGAATCACATCGGTGAAAATCGACGACCGCAGCCCGCCCTTCAGGCTGTAAGCCAGGGTAAACACCGTAAACAGCATCGCCGCCGCGTAATACTCCCACTCACCGGGCAACCCGAAATAACCGCCCACCACCGCCGTATTACTCCAGACTTCGTTATAAAGCCGGATCAGAATCGCCGCCGCAAACGCCAGACTCGCCAACCGACCAAACCGGGAGGTCAGAAAATCCTGCAAACTCCGCGCCCCGGTCTGCGTCCGGATCAGGTAGATCACATACCCCGCCACCGGAATCGACAACCAGTAACTGGCATAAGCCAGACCGCCCACCACGCCATAAGCCGCACCCAGGTTCGCCGCATTGGTCACCGACTTGGCAAAGATCCAGCTGATAAAAATACTCGCCGTCAGCGACCACTGCCCCACCGGGTTGCCCTGATCATCGGCGCCTTTATAGAACGAATTCGCGTTCTTGCTCTTGGGCGACAGCCAGTACATCACCACGCCGTACACCAGCAGGAATCCCCAGAACAGGGAGGCCTCTGTGAAATTCATGTTTTCTTTCCTTTGTTCTTTGTCGTCTTCCGGGGCTTATTCCGGGGTTTCTGGTTTGGGTGCCTTTCGGGACAGGCCGGTAGGGATTTCAAAAAAACGCCCGTGAACCCATCCATGGGGGGCTTGGTCGCGCCGTCCATGGCGCTCCACATTTTTTGAAATCCCTACCGGCCTGTCCCTTGTTTAACCTCGGTGTTGGCATCCCCGGCAACGGAAATAGGCTCCAACGAACTCTGACGGACCTTTCTTCTTTCTTTTCTTTCCCACTCAGCAACCGAATAGCGAAGCCGTACCCGCGGTCTGGGTGGTGAGGTTATTTTCCCGCCAGGAAAAAGATGTCTGAGCGAAGCGAGTTGTTTTTCCCAAGGGAAAATAACCTCACCTCCCAGGCCGCCAATGACCAGCCATCAGTCCTCCAATCGACAATGCCCAAGCCTAGGCAGGCGCCGAACAACTAGCCCCAAAGCGGTAGCAGGAAAAACACCGGTGGTGCCGCAACATGATCCGCTCATCCATACTCTCCGCGAGCGTGCCACCCAGATCGTACTGCGGATCATCATCCACCAGCGTGCAGGCATACACCCGAACCTGGTCGCCCTTCTTCACCAGCATCCGCGTATAGGTGCACATGAAGTGGGAACGAGCCTCTTTGGTCGGATACTTCTCCATACAGGTCTCGGTAATCTCCGGGCTGCCGTCTTCCGAGCCGGGGGTACCCAGATCCGGAAACGCGGTAAACGCCAGGTCCTCCGGAATATTCCATTCCCGGAAGATGTCACGGAAAGCCGCCTCGACATCTGCAGGAATTTCCTCCGGATCGGTCTGGCGGGCAATGGACACCTTGAAGCCCTGTTCAACCAGCCAGCGGATGCCCTGCAAGGCCTCATCAAAGCTGCCGTCACCGCGGTCCTTGTCGTGACGGGCCCTGTCCGGGAAGTCCAGGCTGACCCGGAAATGAATCGGGTAGGGGTTTGTCCAGCAAAGGCAGTACCTGATGCTGGCGCTTGTGCAGCGGCTCGGTGGCGTTAGTCAGCACGAAGCAGGGCCGGTGCTGGCTGGCGTAATTCAGAATATTGACGAAGTCCCGGATCACGAAGGGCTCGCCACCGGTGAACGAAAACTGCTCCACCCCCATGTCGATGGCTTCGTGGATAAACGGCTTCACATCGCTGAGCTTCATGCCCGGGATCCGGCCATCGCCGGGGTGCGAACCTTCCAGGCAAAACGGACACGCCAGATTGCAGGCGGTGCCGGTGTGGATCCAGAGCTCTTTGAGCTTGCCTGCATCGATGTAACCCCGGGGGTCGCCGTTGCGAGTGTGAGTCCAGCTATCACGGGCACGGGGTTCCAGAATCTCCACGACTTTAATCTTTTCTCTCGTCACCCCAGTAGCTACAGCGTCCGCGTAGCCCTCTTCAAGTTTCATACTGATCAGCCTTAGCAATTTATTGCCTGTTAAAAGCTTGCGTACCGTCTCCATTGCACCTTGCAGATGATGCAATATACTCTGAGGGGTAAACCTAGCATATTATCGGATAACCAAACATTATTCATAATCCTCATTCTTTGGCCGGCGCCATTGTTCGCCTTGGCAAAGCAGAGCAACTCAGGAGCGCGAGCTTTTCATGGTTTGGTATGTCATACAACATAAGCCCGGACAGGGTGATCGAGCAATGCAAAATCTACTTAATCAACATGTGGATTGCTTTCACCCTAAAATTTTGGTGGAAAAAGTCAGGTCGGGAAAACGCACACAACGCCTGGAACCTCTTTTTGCTGGCTATTTATTCATCAAATTAAAGCCGGGAGAGCAAAACTGGAACAAATTAAGGTCGACGCGGGGCATCCTACGGATTGTTGGATTTGGCAATACACCAGCAACCATTGACCAAACTGTTATTGATCAAATTAACGCCCGCCTTGCCTCCGTAACAACACAAGGTGGTCTTAAATCCGGCCAAGCCGTCGAACTCGACGATGGGCCTTTCAAAGGCCTCAACGCAATTTTCCAGTGTTACGATGGTGACGAGCGAGCGGTAGTCCTCATCAACTTTATGCAAAAGCATCAACGCCTGAAAGTACCAATCACGTCACTTACCTTGGCCAACTAACCATCTGCGTGTACGTATCGCGCTGAACCTCGATGATATCGCCACAGAGATGAAGCTCGTTTTACAAGGAGTTGACGAAAAGCCTCCCCGTTTGCGAAAGGGAGTTGTCAACTCTGCATAGACGCAGCCAAGTTCGCCGGCCTTGGTGCATGGTGCCAAGGATTCTGCGCCCTTACCTCACGTTACATACGTTGCGCAAATTCCGAGTCTGGCAACAGTTCCTGACATTCGGTAAACCCAATCGAACTGACTTTTGAGGCCCGTGTCGCATTATGTCTAAAGACCATACGCATAGGGTTATACGATGTTTTTCCGACACCAACACATGTCCAGCGTCCTTGAACAGTGTCTCGACGCCGTTGTGAGTATTGACCAGAAAAACCGAATTATTTTTTCAATAAAGCGGCTGAACGACTCTGGGGCTATAGCGCCAAAGAGGTGCTAGGAGAAAACGTCAAAATCCTGGTGCCCGCTTCGGTAAAAGACCATCACGACGCGCACATCGAACACAATCGTCAAGGCGGCAGCGACAGGATCGTTGGCACGAGCCGAGATGTGTGCATGGAGCGCAAAGATGGGTCTCAGGTTTGGGTCAACCTCGCCTTGAATAAAGTTGTGTCCGGGCGCTCGATTACCTATACAGCTTTCGTCCGAGACATTACGGCTGAACGAGCCTCACGGGAAATGATCAATCAGACGCTTGAACAGGCATTGGATGCTGTCGTCACGATTGATGAAAACAACGTCATTATCTTTGTCAACTCGGCCGCTGAGCATCTGTGGGGATACGATCGGCAAGAAATGTTGGGCAACAATGTCAAAATGCTGGTGCCTCATGACATTCAAGGCCGGCACGACGAAATGGTCAATGCGAACCGGCGCACTGGCGTTGATAAAATCGTGGGGACCTCCCGAGAGGTGCCCGTGTTCAGGAAAGATGGGGCCCGACGCTGGGCAACTCTAGCGTTGTCTAAAATCCAACTGGATGATCGGATCCTCTACACGGCGTTTCTCAAAGACGTGACAGAAGAAGTCGAACGCCGGAATGAATTTCGTATGCTCTCCATGGTCGCTAACGAGACCGACAACGCAGTCATTATAACAACTCCAGACCGTAAAATTGTCTATGTGAACCGGGGCTTTACCCAACTGACGGGCTACGGTTTGGACGAAGTTGTCGGTAAAAATCCCGGTGATTTTCTTCAAGGTCCACACACCGATCCGGAGACCATTGACCAGATCCGTCAAAAACTGAGGCACCATCAACCGTTTTATGACGAGGTGCTTAACTACGATCGTAATCAAAAGCCTTATTGGGTATCGCTGGCCATTAACCCGGTTTTCGATGAATCTGGCACATTAACCCATTACATCTCGATACAGGCTAATGTGACAGAGACAAAAGAAAAGTCGCTTGAATATACGCGACGCTTCGAGGCAATTAGCGACAGTAACGGCGTCACGGAATGGGGCCTTGACGGCTCATTATGGCATTGCAACGCATACATGCTTCGCAGTTTGGGCGATGGGTCTGCGGAGCAAACCAAGGCTCGGATTAAGAATTTAAAAGAAATTATCGGTACGGACAAATTTAATACACTTCTCGGTGGCTCTCAGATATCCGGTTCGTTCGCTTTCCCTGACGCGGACAACCAGGCGCACTGGTTCGATGTCACTGTTTGCCCGATCGCTGATTTCTCGGGAAGTATCAAATATTTCGTCGCGTATGGAATTGATGTTCACTCCAAGATGCAGGCGGTTCAGGTGACTGATGAGGAAATGAAATCTGTCTTAAAGTCCTCTGATGAAATTTCGCAAATCGTCAGTGCCATCAATCAAATCGCCGAACAAACCAATTTACTCGCTCTTAACGCAGCCATTGAGGCTGCGCGTGCAGGAGAGGCAGGTCGCGGCTTTGCAGTCGTTGCTGATGAGGTTCGACAACTTGCTCAAAAATCCGGTCAGTCGGCCGATGAAATCAATCGGTTAGTCACCGAGACAAATAATCGAATCGAAAGCCTGGCCGAATCACTCAGAGCTCTGAACGACATTTCCCAGGAGTAACTAAATGACCGGCGTACTAGCAAGCGTAGACGAGCGGACCAATCTGGCCGGACAAAACCGGCTTGAAATGCTCCTGTTTTCCCTCGACTCTCAACAAGCCTACGGGATCAACGTTTTCAAAATTCGAGAGGTCATTCACTGTCCCGAGTTATCTGAAGTTCCGGGTGGCGGCGGAAACATTCGTGGAATCGCTTATCTGCGAGGTGAAACCGTGCCAATTATCGACCTAGGCAAATCCATCGGAAAAGCGCCTTACGATGGCGAGGGTGGGTTTGTCATCGTCACCGAATATAATCGGAATATTCAGGGGTTCCTCGTCAATAATGTTGATCGTATCGTTAACCTAAACTGGAACGACATTTCGCCGCCGCCACAGGCTCTCGGGCAAGAGCACTACCTGACCGGTGTCGTGCAACTCGACGATACTCTCGTTGACATCATAGACGTTGAAAAAATCTTTGCCGAGATTGCAACAATCGACACTGCCGTAAGTCCAACCGTGACGGCGGCCGTCGAAGTTTCAGAGTTTAACCAAATAACGATCCTTGCGGTTGATGACTCCAGCGTCGCACGGAATCAAGTGAAGCGATCTTTGGAAGACCTTGGATTCCTGGTTGAAACCGCAAATGACGGTCGCGAGGCATTGGAAAAACTTCAAGCCATTGAAACCCGTCTGGGCAACGATTTTCTAGCGTCTTATCCACTGGTCGTTTCAGACATTGAGATGCCCGTTATGGATGGGTACACGCTAGCTGCGGAAATCCGAAAACAGTCTACGCTGTCTGGGTTGAAGGTCATCTTACGCTCCTCGCTCTCAGGACAGTTCAACGAAAGCATGGTAAAGAAAGTGGAGGCCGATAAATTCATTGCCAAGTTCAATCCAGATGAGCTGGCCAAGGAAATTCTCCATTTGCTGGAAGTGCCAAGGAAACAATAGCCAGAAGGTACACGCCAGCGATCATGATTTCCGCCAAAAACGCTCCGTCGTTTCGTAGCGAGGTAATGCAGGCTGGTGCCATCAAACTGTTTGAAAAGCCACTGCGCATGTCGGAATTGCAGGCATCGGTTCGGGGCCTGACGAGAACCTGAAAGGGACACACAAAAACCGTCGACAGCAGAGTCCATTGGCAGGTCCGTTCGCTCTTTGAACATCTACCCAACGCCTTTTCTGGACATTCGTTCAGACTCTGACTTACATTGTCGTCTTGGCCATCATCAATGTGGATAAACAGTTTGACTTCGCTACTCATTGACCAATCCGCTCCCGTTCATGCACTGAAACGTATGTTCGAGGACGCTGCAACGAATCTAAGAGGCGCCGAACTCGGCCCGTTTCAGCGTCGAGCAAAACAAACGTTCTGTCAGGCGTGCTTCGACGGCGACGTAGACAAAGTCTTATTCTTTTTAGACGGACTGCCTGAGTTTTTTACATGGTTGTCAAAAGAGTGCGCGAACGACTCCAACGCTGTGTCTTGGGCGTGTTATGGAAAGCAAACAGAAATCGTGCGTTTGATTTCCGAACGTCAGGATCCCGAGACGTTCATTGGGTTCGACTTTGACGTTGCATTGGAGATCCTTGATCAGGCCCGAGATGACGAGGCTCCCCTTAAACCGATCGATTATGACCAGTGGCATGGGCGCTCAACGGCAGAGGCCATTCACAAGGTGGCCATACGGGAAAATGACAAATCGCTGCTGCGCGTTGTCGCCGACGTTCTTGAGAAGAATCTCGATAAATTTTTCGAACAAATTGGTGTATGAAGGCCGCTCGGCGGAATATCGATGTTTCTCGAATAGCCAGAGCAGATTGAAATACTTTCCCGCGGTAATCAGCAGCCGATTGGCCCTTAAACGACAACTTCGGTTACGGTTTTGCATCGCCTGGGCAGCATCAAATGGAAGGTTGCGCCCTCCCCTTGGACCGATTCTAAAGCGATCGAAATACCCAGAGCGTCAGCGGCTCGCTTGACGATATAAAGACCGAGTCCGCGTGACTCAGCATGACCGCCAAACGACTGGTAGGCCTCAAACACCCGAGACACCCTATCCGGGTCGAAGCCCGGACCACTGTCTGCAACCGTTAATTCTAAGCCGTCACCAAGACGACGGCTACGAACCGTCACGTGGCCCTCATCCGTGTATCGTAGGGCATTACCTATGAGGTTCTCCAAGATTTGAACGAATAACACTTTGTCCGTGAAGATCGTTTCGTTTTCGAGCTCAAGCCTCAAGTCTAACTGTTTTGCTTGAGCTTCAGCGGCGAACACACTCACCAAATCACTTTGGACGTCTAAGAGTTTTACTTCCTCTGGTGACACCGCCAAAGCCTGGCTTTCAAAATGAGTCACACCAAGAAGATGATCTAGGAGACGATTGCCTTGATCCAAGACCGAGCGGATTTTTCCAATTGTATTGACCTGGGAGGGTTCAGCAATCGTCGATAGTTCGGCAGAGTAAAGCGTGGCTGCCTGGATGGCGTGCCTTAAGTCATGACTGGCAATCGCCAGCATACGAGTTTTAGCCAGATTTGCCGCATCGGCCTCCTCTCTGGCGTCTCGTAATCGAATTCGCAGGATGATTGCGCCAACTTGGGTTTTAAAAATCAATAAGCTGTAGACGACCAATGATAACCACGCAGCTGGAACCAGCCATTTATGCAGCCACCCCTCCATTGGCAGTTCTACCATATGATAACCAAACGAGCAGAATACCGGCGTCAGAAACGTTACATAAATTTCAGGGTAACACCCCATCGTCACCGAAGGCGTGGAAGACAAAATAATGATCATTAACAGGACAGAAAAAATCTGGACGAGGGACGCATCTGGAAAAAATAAAAACGGTGCAAGCGACCACAGGGCACCCCAGATAACCGATAGGTACAAGTTAAGAAACCGCCAGGTCGCCAAGAACCGCGGATTCGCCAAGTCGGCTCTGGGGCGAACGCGATGGTAATGGCGGATGATCAACCACGAATTGAGAGACACGAAAGCAATCATGCCAAACCACAGATACATCTCAGACAGATCAAGGTTAGAGACGAACAACACACCGATCACGAGCGCAGCAATAACACTCGAGACCATGCGTGCCCCAACCTCTTGCATGAACAAATGATGGCGCTCGGCGTTGACCTCAGGGGAGAGTCGAAATCGATTCAGCTGTTGCTTTATCACGTTTTTGTTGGTGGTTGGGTGTTGTCAAAAACGCCAGAACTTAATAAAGCATCTGGCAATTAGGAGCGGCTGTCTGCCAATGCCAATGGCTTCTTAGCCTACGACCCCTCGAAAATCGCCTGACAAAATAACCGTTGCTACGCTTCTATTCCAGTTTTTTTAGACTTTCGATACAGCACTACAGTCAACGCCGCCCCATTGATACTGATCCAGAGTCGTGTTCTTACCCAAAGATGGCGCTCGATGGCTCCAAAGACTGAGGCATTGGATATCATGGCCAATGCGACATCGCTTGGCCTTTGGTTTTATCTCATCCCTCATTCAGGAGCGATTGACACTGCCCTTATGCCGATTTTCTTCTTCTGCTTGGTCTCGTTAATTGCACCATTTCCGATTTACGCAGATTCAAGCTGGCCCCAAAAAATGACTGACTTTAATTACACCGCAGATAATCTCAGTGAACATTGGCAAACACTAACGGGAGGGTTTCGGGGGCCACTCCCGTCGGGTTCTTGGGTCGAGACAAGCGCGGCCCAGTGGCCAATGTTGGAGGCGGCGACGCGGATGCACCTCGTAACACTGGCAGATTCGCATCCTTACATCGTAGAAGGTCTTGAAGCCGATGAGAAAGAACAATATGGACGTTATGCCCATCAACTCCGAGAAACTTGGGCGCTGATATTTAACGGTCAGCTCGAGCGTGCCTCTGAACTTGGGCTCTCGTTAGGGGCTGGGGGCTACTACCCAGCCCTGTACGCACAAGCACTTCGAGCAACGCTGACGGAGCAGGCACCAGCCCAACGACGGGCTTTACTGGAGGAGATTGCTCATCGTACAGACGAGCTGCTAAACATCGCACCAGATCACCCGACCATCCGATTTGGGAACGCGTACGCAAAAGCGCGGATTCTGGAAACCCTGTCAGTTACCGAGGCACTTTCCAGCGGCTACACGTCAGAGGTCCTGTCCACACTCGACAGGCTGCTAAGCGAAAATCCGAATCACATTTACGCAATGACATTGTACGGCGGAGTCCACGCCGGCATCGTTGATAAAGCCGGCAAACTCATGGCAAAACTCAGTTACGGCGCAACCCCAGCTTCCGTTCAAGACAAGTTTGAGCGAGCCCTATCACTCGATCCCGATTCGGCCGCCATTCGTTTTGAGTACGCAAAAGCGCTCCTGAAAGTTGGCGATCGCAGTGGTAGAAAGATCGCTAAAGCGCATCTTGAGAAAACCGCAAACCTGGTACCTGCCAGTGCCGAACAAGCCCTCTACGTTGATGCGGCCAAACGTGCGCTCGCATCATTTAAGGATTGATTGGCTGCAAAAGCCAGCTCTTTTTCCCGAGCATGCATCGACATAAGGCAGACGAGATCGCAGCGAGCGAGAGTCACCTCTTGTCGAGGCGATTCGTCTTTAATCCTTGACGCATGCATTTGGCGTCGATGGCGAGGTTGATCAACCTCGCCCGTAAAACGTTTCACCGGCCTGTACATCGTTTCTCTTATGTCGTAACTTTATTGTCATCATAGGTTAGTCCATCCGATGCATTAATATTCCGACGGCGAGAGAATGGCTTGCGACGATTCCCATTTTCAGTGATAACGACAATCACAACGATGAACGCGCTCAGGAAAGCGGCGTTTGAATCGGTGACACGGAGAGTTGCTCGCGTTCAGCGTCCTCATGTTGACGATCGGCATCACCCAAGGGCAGGGTTGGAAAGTCTGATGGCGCCAGATCTCGTTGATGCAGATGCACGTCTAACGCTCTTGTACCAACGGTCAGTTGAACAAACGTATGAGGATGCAGTGCAATCTCTGCGCGCAAGCGTAGCGCTTCAATTGGTTCCAGATGAAATGCGTATCCTGGCTTACGCAACATCGCACTCAGCAATCCCCATTTCTCATGCCGTTATCGGTTCTCGACTTGGTGCCCAAACCATGAGAGTCCACTCTTACCTGAGCCGTATGCCTCAAGAAGCCGGCCTCATGCTACCTGATCACGCTCCTTACTATTTGCAGCACCTTTGCCAGCTCAGCTTACTCGACATTGGACCTCCCCTGCTTAAGTCGGAAAAAGAGTATGAGCTAATTGAAAATGGGCTTGAAGTGCGTTCAAAGGTGCAGGCATCACGTCAGCAATGGGGCAAAAAAATGAGTTTTGAACGCCTGTCGGTATCGGTCACAGAGCTAGGTGCCCAAATTTGGGAGCAAGCATCCAATCAACGCTACCTAAGTCAATCGGCCTCCCGACGGGCCTGAGACACAAAACTGAGGACTTATGGACTCCATACTGGCCACTTTTTTGGCGAACCCATTTGTGTACTTGTCCATGCCACTTATTAGCGGTCTGGTCGGTTTTGCAACAAACGTTTTGGCCATAAAAATGATGTTTGAGCCGGTGGACTTTATAGGTCGAAAGCCACTTCTAGGGTGGCAGGGCATCATCCCACGCCGTGCACCCAAAATGGCGGCTATTTCGGTTGAAACCATCACCCGACACCTCATCTCACAAGAGGAAATCTTCAATCGTCTAGACGCTAATAAAATCGCCTCGGCACTGGAACCAGCACTAAACGATCTCGTACCCGATCTTGTCGACGACATTATGGAACAGTATCAACCCAGGCTGTGGGAATTCACACCGACGCTGGTCAAACGTCGCGTCTATCACAATGTACAACGTGAGGCCCCCGCGCTCATTCATGACATCATGGATCAGCTGACGCGAAATATTTCTCAGGTTTACGATCTTGAAGATATGGTTGTCACAACGTTGAGTGACAACAAAGCCCTTCTCAACCAAATCTTCCAGGAAGTGGGCCACAGTGAATTTCGATTCATTAGCCGGTCTGGATTCTACTTTGGCGTGTTATTTGGTGTCTTGCAGACGGGCATTTGGCTCTTTTTTCCAGGAGTTGTGGCTGCTCCCCGCGTTTGGACTCCTTGTCGGTTACGCAACGAACGTTATCGCTCTGCAGATGATCTTTAAGCCTCGTGACCCCATAGGTGTGGGTCCATTGAGTATTCAGGGCCTGTTCATAAAGCGCCAAAGTGAGGTTGCCCGAGATTATGGCCGTCTCGTTGCCAATTCTGTTCTGACACCCGCCAATATCATCAAAGGGCTGTTGCAGGGGCCACATTCCGACCGGTTTTTCAGTATGATCACCCGCCATGTGCAGCGCGTGGTGGACAACCAATCCAGTGTCGCCAAACCCGTCGTTACACTCGCTGTTGGAACACAAACATATCGAGATATTAAACAAAGTGCGGTCAATTTACTGATCGAACGATTACCAACGACCCTCCAGCATATTGAAAAGTACGCCGACGAAGCTTTGGACCTGGAAAGCACGTTGTCACATCGGCTTCAGCGTCTGAGCCCAGCAAAGTTTGAGGGTATGCTTAGACCGGCATTTGAACAAGACGAATGGCTATTGATCCTCGTCGGTGCTGCACTTGGGTTTTGTGTGGGAACGGCTCAGCTACTGTTTTTTCTCTGATCAATCGCTGCGCCTCGGGTTCTCGAAACGCAAGTATCGCTGCATCTCATAGTGATCAGGCCGATAAAAAAGGGCGCCTTTTGGCGCCCTTGACTTTTGCTTAGTGGCTACTGAAGCCTAGGCGCTTGCGGTACCGCTTGAGAAGGAACTCTGTGTCGTGATCCCAAGGATGGAAACCCGGCTTAAAATAATCCAGAAATTCAGGAATGATTTGTCGGAACATACCCTCCTTACCCCACAGATTGCGCAAGCCATCCATCCAGAGTTTCGGCTTAAGCAATTTTCCGTCCTGGCGAAGTAGCTCCGCGGTAAATGCGTGAATTGCGACCATAATCAGTACCGTGGCCAATACCATGGTCCCCATTCGGATCGCATAATTGATAGCACCCTCACCGTACACCAATTTATAGGTGTCAAAAGCCACAGCTTTGTGCTCGTTTTCTTCCACACAATGCCACATCCACAGGTTTCTCATGGACTCATCAATGGACTCCACCACGTCTTCCCGACGAAGCAGCTGTGCTGACAGGATGCCAGTAAAGTGCTCAAGTGCAACTGTTGCGGCCAACTGCGTCCGCTTGTTGTTGAGCCCAGGCAAATCGGCAACGGCCAGGAATTTCTGAGTCCACGTTTCAAGGCGTTCGACTTCGTATCCATGCTCAATCGCGCCGCGATTGAAGGCACTGTGCTCTTTGGCGTGCATGGCCTCTTGGCCAATGAACGCACTAATATCCTTTTGGAGCTGTGGATCCTCCACGGCCTTCCTCACCGCGCGGACGCTTGCAACGAAAAAGCGCTCTCCGTCCGGGAACAAGGCTGATAAGCCATTAAATAAGTGCGTCATGAACGCATCATTCCCAACCCAGTACTGCGGCACTTCTTCAAAATCGAAATCTTGCCGACGCACGGGGAAGGACGCGACTGCTGCATTAGTTGCCATGTAATCTCTCCTCTGTATGTCTTGCTGCGCGTCAAATATAGGTGCCCTTTCTCACTCTGGACTTGCCATTTTAGGACAACAATTTATCTCACCATCTAATTCCTCGCGTTTTACAACTTTAGCCTCCCCCGATTTACGTCATATCAGTCGCTTGGCCGTCTCGTGTCAAATGTTTGTCAAATCTCGCACCTTAGGATTTTAATTTCGCATCGCACCACTTATACTGACGTACGTCATACGCACAAATAGGAGAAATCTCGATGCGCAAGACCCTTTCGACGGCGATTACTGCCGCCTTATTTATGCCCCTAATTGCAGGAGCATCTCAAAGCTTCCCAATCAGCTATTCGTCAGTCGGTGTTGAGGGTAGTTATGTCGACTCTGGCAACTCTGACAACAAAGGCTCCGTTCAAGATAATCTTTCAAATTATTTTGAAGGTGGCCTGAACGTTACGCATCAATTCAATCCAACGTTCAGTGTACTGCTGCAGGGTAGCTACGCAGAGCCGGAAACCCGGACTCAGAATCTTGATACCGAGCTGTTCCGTGGATCCCTTGGCGCTCGCTTGCACCCAGGTAAGTTTCGTTTGGGTGGCTGGCGTCCTTTCGGTGGCGCGGGTTACAGCTACACAGACATCGATGTGGATCAGGGTGGCGGCAAGACTGAAGATGCCATTTATCTTGAGGGTGGCTTTCAACGGATGGTTGCGCCACGGTTTATGATCGAAACGGGTGTTCGGGCTCGCACGGAACTCGAAGAGGGTTACGTCGATGGTCAATACTTTGCAGGTATTCATTACCTGTTCGGTCGTGAATTTCCCGCTGCGCCCAAGCCGGTGGTTGCGGTTCAGCCCAAACCAGAGCCCGTTGTCAGGCCGCCCATGGATACTGACGGCGACGGTGTAATCGATGATCTTGATAAGTGCCCTGACACACCGATGGGCGCGTTGGTCGACTCCGATGGGTGCCCGAAAGAGCTTACCAAAGATATCAAAGAGACTCTCTACGTAGAGTTCGATCTCGACAAAACAGAGGTCAAGCCTCAGTTCTACCCCGAGATTGGTG
Source organism: Marinobacter adhaerens HP15 (assembly GCF_000166295.1). Lineage (NCBI taxonomy): Bacteria > Pseudomonadati > Pseudomonadota > Gammaproteobacteria > Pseudomonadales > Marinobacteraceae > Marinobacter > Marinobacter adhaerens. Next base: position 78,571 of record NC_017507.1, on the reverse strand, counting down.
AATTGGCCAAGGTTCTCAAGCAGTACCCCACATCGACCATCTTGCTCGAAGGCCACACGGATAGCACAGGGTCCGCGTCGTACAACCAGCAGCTGTCTAAAAGTCGCGCCGACGCAGTCATGAAGGTGTTGATCGATCGCTTCTCTATCCCCTCAACTCGAATCAGCACCACCGGCATGGGCGAAAGCCAACCGATTGCCTCAAATGCCACGGTAGAGGGCCGGGCACAAAACCGTCGAGTAGAAGCCATTGTATCTGGCGAATACTCGGAAATTATCAAAAATAAAGGGAGTTAATTAACATGGCGACGCAAAAAATTTCGTTACTAGCGATATCCATGGCATCGGCGCTTACCTTGACCGCCTGCGGTGGTGGAGGCAGCGGTGGCCCCAGCGAACCCCGTCTAGATACTGGCGGCAACGACGTCGACAACCGAACGCCACAAGAGCGTTTTTGTGACGATCCCAACTCAGTACTGATGGTCGAAACCAATGGCGTCATGCCCGCCGACGGTGCCGGGGATGTCCCCCTCAACAGCTCTGTTCGGGTCACATTCAACGCACAGCTTGATCCAACCACGGTCAACATGGCTAACGTCATGCTCAATGGTGGATCATCAGGTTCGGTGCCATCTGTTTTGGCACTGAATTCCGATACCATCACGATCGATCCGAACATGAACCTCGAACCTGGCACTGCGTATGAGGTCAATCTCGGCAGCGGCATTATGGCAGCCTGCGAGGATGTCGCAAAAAATGCCGAACCGTTTATGTCCACTTTCACCACGAGTGACGTCGTTGACACTACTCAGCCTAGGGCGTTGAGTTCCGTACCCGTCAATGGTGAAACCCTGGCCGCGACAGACTCACAAGTCGTCGTAGAGTTCGACAAGCCCATTGATGCCTCCTCAGTGTCGGAATCATCCTTCACTGTTACGCCGACGCAACAGAACGGCGATGCAATTGCCGCTGCGGGGCCGGTTTCTGGAACATTCAGTTTCAACCAGGGCACCGTAACCTTCATTCCAGATGAAAGCCTCAACGGTCAAACCTACTACAATGTAAGCGTCTCTACTAACGTACGTGACCTTTCAGGCAACGCCCTCGAAGCACCCTTCTCTGCCGATTTCAGAACCGGTGGGCTTGTGGTTGCATTGAATGATGGTTTGGTAAGTCAAATTCCTGGCCTTGGAGATGGTCTTAACCTCCTGGTCGGCCAGCTGTTCGGATTGCTCGAAACCGGCGATCCTGACGATGGATTGAGCAGCGCGGACAACTTGCTCACTCTGAAGCTACCGCTTGTCAACGATTTGGCCGAATTGCCCGCAAACTTCGATCCGGCGAACTTTGACCCTGCCGATTTCTTTGGCGAAGGCAATCTGCCAGAGTTCGACTCAGCCGTTGTTGCGGTTTGTGACCCAACGGCTATCGCACCGGGCGGAAATCCTGAGTGCACCGTATCGTTGGACCTGGGCCTGGACGCCACACAGCTCCAGAGCTTGGCTGACGCCTTCACCGGAGGGGACCCCAGCCAAATTCCCGAACTGTTCGCAAACGCTCTTTTTGCACAGAACGACGGTCTCGGTCTTGATCTCGCCGTCTTGGATGATAGCGGGCTCCCGCTCCCGACAGCAGTTCAAGATGGCCTCGGCGTCGTACTGGACGGACTGAGCATGATTCCGGAGCTTGGCGTATTGTTCGACCAAACCGACTTGCAGTCCCTGGCTCGTATCGGTCTGCTTGAGGGCTCTTTGCTCAGCGTCGAAACAGGCGGTGATCTGATCAACATCGATCTTTTGAACTCTCGCAGTTTCACAGGCGACGGTGGCTTGATTACAGTAGGTGGCGGTCTAGTTGACTTGCTAATGCTCGACCTGCTTCTTGATAACGTCACCTGTCCAGAGGCCCTGCCCTTTGGTCTGATCTGCCGAGGCTGATAGGGAACTTGGGGCAAGCCCAAGTGTGGCTTGCCCCCGTTGGACCGCCAATTTGGATGGCATTGTGTTAACTCGATAAGTTCGTCTTTGGCCCGCACCCGCCTGCGGGTCTTTTTTTATTAGCGCTTTCGTCGCGACTTTTGGAACTGGGCGATCTCCTGCTGCAGTCCCTGAGCAAACGATGCAACATCGTCGAGCGCCTCCGCCGAATTCATCACCTTTTTCTGTAATGTTTTACGCAGAGTTCCCTGCGTTGCTCGGCGTTGCGTTAACTTCGTCACTCGTGAAGGGATCCGCTCAGAACCAGACTTGTTTAAGTGATTCCGCAGACGCTCAAACGCATCAACCGTCGGAACATTTAACAACACTCTCGCAATATCTTTCTCACGAATCTCGTATTGTCGGCCCCAGGTTCTCACGGCTCTCTCCCAGGCTTTATTTAAAGGCCGGTCTGACGTGATTGCCACTTTTGTGATCGTGGATTCCAAGCCCACAACGAAATAACACAGGTAATCGTTTGACGAACCCTCAAATGCAATCTCTAGTTCGATTCCATGGACACCGGATCCTCTCAAGCCCGCCTTTGGCGAACTTGTACTAATAAACCTTAGGTACTGTAGCGCGGCCTCACGGGCTTTCCATCGCGCGTCATAATAGCGCGCCCGTTTCTTTTGGTACTGATTCCAAATTTCAGCGGTTGGCTCGCCTCCTCTCCTCAGTGGAAAAAACTTTTCATATTGCTTACCGGCCAGTCTAACAGTCGTCAACCAGCCCTCGGTGCTAATGCCATTCTCTGTCACATAATGTTTTCGAATCACAAAAGAATCACCTGAAATAGATCTATACCCAAGAGCTATATTAACAGTAATCATTTCGTTCAGCATCATGTAAACAAAAGGAAGGCAGCAATTTCCGACTGCTATTGGTAGAGCGTTGTTCAAAATGGGATTTTATTTGTTGTTAAACATAGACCATTTTAGTCTGACGTTATTCTTCAATAGAATATCTGTCGAGGGCTTTTTATCTGTCATATTTGATGGGCAGACGGAGAAGTACCGAAAAACAAGGGACGTGGAGGTTTAAGACAAAAGCGAGGAATGACACGGCCTGATTTCTTGCCCTTCAGGCTGTGTAAAAATGGCTAATCCTATCTTTGGCTAACGAACTTACGTTGCTACTAACCAAACGACGAAAGCGGTGGCCCTCATCCCCTCTCGAGGGACAAAAAACCACCGCTGCAGTCATTATTACAGCACTTTATGTTGATCAGCGACCGTTCGTTTCAACGGGCAACTGCTTTATCGGAAACGACACAAAGTTGAGGTTAATCCCACCTGCCGGGATCTCCAGAGGAATGTTTACGGTTCCCTCAGCCTGGCGGGGTTCGTCGCAGTTTGGGTCGAGAAGGCAAAGCAGTCCGTCCACAACGTTACCCACCTCCGTCAGCAAATCATCCGTCACCAGATTCAACAGATCCCCAAGAACAGGCACATCGCCGACGAGTGGGAGCACGATGTCGACGTTAACATCCAAGGGGATCGCCTCTACTGACAATAAGGTCACTTGCATACGACCATCATCAAAGAAGCGGATCGGGCCCTCAAGCTTGAGTGTGATCTCTTTGCTGTAGAGGTCATGCTCGAGGAGCTGTGCGGCAGGCAAGCTGAGATTGGGGCCGTCTAGGTATAGCTGCGCAACCGTTTCAAACCGAGTCCCTCCATCTGGCCCCTCAAATATGCGGCCAGGGATTAAGCCCTCTGGGTTGTCTTCGGTACGGGGCTCATACCGCATTCGAAGAATGGTCGGTCCTGTCGCCTGCTCACCAAAGACGTCCAAAAAGACACTCAAGGACGTTGCAGCGAGCTGCGTTGGGTAGAGCAGAACCCGCACACCACTCTCAGGATCGGAAGGATCGACCGGCCCAACCACTTCGGTGTTCAACGCAAATGTTTGATAGATGAACTTATTCCTCGGGCAAGACTCGCCAGGCGAACACCCGACATTAGCTCTCAGCGGAATGCCCAAAGCCGACGCGTTCTCGTTTTCACGCACGACTAACTTGGCGGCGTTTTCAGACGGCAGGAACTCTCCTGCGTTCAATGGGTCAGCCTCGTGATCAAATGGTTCAAGACATTCCGTTGACCCAAGCGACCCGCAATCCACCTCATAGTTGGAGTTTACGTCGCGAACCGGCAGATTGCGTAGTGGTGTATAAACGGCTCGTATGGGATCTTTTCCACGGAAAGCAATCTCGAGATCTGGCCCGCCAACATCGCTAGGATCGACCAGCAAATCCGTTTGAATCGGCAGACCGTCTTCGGAGCATATGGCAGCGGTACAATCGCCGACTGTGTTAGACCTGAGCGTGTACCGGTACGCAGCACCTGGTTGCCAGGGTTCATCGGGGAAGAATCGAATCCGCTGATGGCTCAGTTCCAACCGTCCAGCGACAGTTTCGGCAGCAGAGCCGCTCTCATTCAACCGTTCAACCGTGAAGGTCTCACCCAACCGCACGGTGCTGAGATCAATTGAATTTGAAAACACCACGACGATCGGCCGGTCAGACGGTATCCGAGTGATGGGCAAAACGTCACCAAGAGGACCGCCCGGCGCATCATCTAAACACTGACCGTGATTATCCGCCTGAAGATTGACACCCGTCGTAACACAGGGGTATCCGGGGTAGGTAGTCAACGGCAATGGGGACACCCTCGCCACAGAATTGCCACCCAAATCAGGCAACTCGAATTCGAGAGACTGAGAAACGACACTGTTACCCGCCACATCCGTCAGCTCACCACCAACGGCAATCGTATAAGGCACACCATGCTTGAGCCCGCCGAGTGGGTTAACCGTCACCGCCGTTCCATCGACCTGTACTCGCGCAGGCACCTCTACACCGCCCTCGAAAACAGTGATGCCCTGCTCTGCAGAAGCCGGCAACAGGGGCTCGTCATAAAACAATGACACCGGATCACCTGGCCGCTGAATCTGGTCCCTGTCGCCTGGAAACACCTCATCAGGCCCCGGTTGCCAACTGACAAGCTGTGGTCCTTGTGTGTCTTCAAGCCGCTGTTGAATAGCTTCAAATTGGACATCCACATCGGTGTCCGCCTGGATCTGAAAGGCGACCGTCGCGTCTGTGACCTCTTGGCCCAACAAATTAGGCTCAACAATCGACAACGCATCGATTGTGAGAATGCCATCCTCGACAAGGGCAATACCGACCAACTCAACATGCAGAAGGTTTTGGGAGAGCGAAGCGTTCGGCTGAGGCCGTTCGGTATTCATCGCCACATCCATAAACAGACGAACGTGCTTCGGCGCAGCTTGGTTATCGGTATAGGGATTTGGCAGAAGATATCCAGTCGCATCGGACACCATCACAACGTTGATGTCACCGGTACGTTGCAGGGCCTGGGTTTCCTCATCGATGATCGGGACCGTGCCGTTCACTCGAACCGGCAGTGAACTGCCAAGCAACCGACTGCCACGAGGAATCCGCAACGGCAACGCCTCGTCGGCCTCAAACGTCGGGGCAAAGGCCAATTCGGTAAAGAGACTGCCAAGCGACTCTGACTGATCCGTTGTCCCTTGAAGGACCGAGTTCAACACAATACCGTTTACGGCCTGATCGTTTAGGCGCGACTTTATGACTGGGCCGCCTTCTGTGACTCCAGGGTCGGTCGCGTTCTGAAACTGAACCGCGGTCGGTTCGGTTTCTCGAACACGGAAGGTCTGCGACTGATTCAGACGCTGCCCGCTCAAAGACGCAAGGTCGGTAATCTCAAGTGTGTACGCCTGACCGCCGATCAACTGATCATCCGGACTGCCACACCCTCTCTCCGTCGACGTGGTGCAGGGGTCGACTGTGATTAGGCGATTGTTGATCAAGACATTGACGGGGACCTCGGAACCGTCCTGATCGAGCAGTCGTATCGAGCCACCCTTCTCTCGCCAGGACGGATCGATCGCTTGTGAAAGTTCGAGCCGAAATGCCGCCAGATCCGATGGCTCAAAGGGCGTGCCATCGGCAGGAACGACCGAACGGATCGAAAATTGTTCGCTCGTTGAGTCGAGACCGGCAATACCCGTCAGCCCTGCCCGGGTCGAGAACTGAATACCCGCTTGATCGTTGTTACCCCTCACGGGATTGGCGATCTCAGCCCCAGAAGCCGTTATCACAGGGCGCTCGAAAACCACCTCGAAGTCAGCGCCCTGAGCCAATGACTCAGAAAACCGCAAAACAACACTGCGCCCTCCATCGACCGATTCAACCGTAAACGGGAGTTGAAAGTCTGCTTGACGCACCACAACGTTGTCTGCCACAGAATCCAAATCAACCGACTCGCTGAAGCGCAAAACAACGTCCGCCACCGGGCTGACATTGCGCTGTGCATCAGCGGGGTACGAGAATACCAATGCGGCTGGGTCGGCTGGCGTTTCGATCGATTGAATTTCGTTACCACCGCCACACGCTGTGAGCAGGAGAACGCTGGATACTGCTCCAAAAAGTGCACGTTTCATACAACCCTCCTACTCAGAACTTCAGCGTGATTGAGCCGCTGAACACATGGATATCACCATCGGCGACGACCGACGAATCCGTTGTACGTCCAGACGAGTCAACGGAGACAGTCGTGAAATCGCGCTCAAGCAATCGCTGATACTGGTAGGACAGGTCCAACCGTACCGGGTAGCTGAGAATCCGAGTGCGGTTGTACAACGCCGTCAAACCAAGGCCAAAGACCGCCTTGTCGGTGTCAAAATAATTCAATTCCTGGTTACGGGTCGAATCCAGAGGCGATTCCTCATAGGCGATGCCGGAGGATACGATGAAGTTCTGATTCAACTGATACTCTGCACCCAAACGAGGAATGATGATGTCGCTGAACTGAATGCGTTCGGCAGGAGAAAGACTTTCCTGATCTTTGATGGTGTCCGAGGCAAATTCGTCCTCCAGTTCCGACCACCGCTGTTGTTCAACGGAACCACCGACGCGCCAACGGTCGCCTTTGTACTGCACACCCAGAGCAAACGTCTCCGGTTGGAAGGAGTCAATCGTGGATACGGCAATGGTTAACCCGGGATCGGGAATGGTTTGATTGACAATAACGTTGGAATCAACGGACGTCGAAGCGGCCGATTTGGTTCGATACGCCAGAGCCATCTCCCAGCCATCCCAAAAACAATCAGACTCGCAGAACAGCTCCGCGGGCGTAATGGTCGCGCCCAGAATCGCTTTGAGTGAAGGCTCTGCGTTGACAGATAACCGCTCCTGAGTGGTCTCACCGTTTAGCTCAGAGACCGCCTGAAGGTTGGCCGCTGCTTCTAGCGTCACCCGAGCAGAGGCACCGACAGACAAGCCATCCATCAACGGTGCTGCGCCACCGACATTCAAAAACAGCGGCTCGCGTCCAAATTGAAGAAACTGCCCCGTTTCAGACGTCTCTGACTTGAATGCCAGCATTTCCTTACCGTACTTCTCAACACCGAGTACCAGCCCCAAATACAAGGGCCGCTCAGCACGGGTTAAAGACGCCAGATTGGTCTTGAATCCAAGTAAAACGTGCTGGGAAGGTGAATCGGACAGTACGTCGCTATTGGCGCCCGAACGCGCGGCACGAAGCTCCTGGTCGGCATGCAGAATACCTGCGGTCATTTCGCCACGTTCATCTGCTGTGAGATAGGACGGGTTATAGTAGGTCGCAGAGGCTTGCTCATTGAACATGGACAGGGCCTGAGCCGTCGCAATGTCTCCTGGCATCAAGCCATACGTCGTGCCAAGGTTACCCATACTGGCCTGCGAAGAGCCCCAAACAAACGGCAATGCGATCGCGAGTGACAGGCGGCTTTTTTGTTTTCTCATAGAGATACTTCCTTTATTTTATTTTTGGCATTCGGAAAGTTATCGTATCGTCCATCTTATGCCAAGGGCTTATTGACATGTTTTACATTTTATCACTCAAAACTCGTCGCCGTTACGACTCTTGCTTGCATGGACTTACAATGCTTTCTCGACGTACCATAATGTCGATCCGGTTCACGCAACCACACACCACCGTTGCGTCGATGTCGCACGTAAACATGGCATACACATCCATTACGCTCGTTAACCTATGACTACCAATGCTAAATTGCGTCCAATGAGGCGACTGGTCCAAATTCTTGAAGGTGACGCAGACACCAAAACGCCCACTCTGTTTCGCACAACAGGGCTCTGGCATCTGTTCCCTGAACAATCAGAGGCTTCTCATCGATCTTTGATCAGTCGAGCCAAGGACTTTGGCTTCATTTCACAAGTCTGCCGGGGTTTTCTAAAAAACGAACTCACCAGTGGCGACGAACAATGGTATCTATTCCATTTAGCCGACCTACTTCGGCCACATTGCTTTAACTACGTTAGCCTGGAAAGTGCGCTGGCTATTCACGATCAAAATGAAACATCCTTCAACAAAACAGTCAGCTTCATTACGACGGGCCGATCTAATCGAATTCGGTGCAACGGCCTCGGGACACTTGAGTTTGTGCACAGTTCGACACCCATCGAACTGCAACGTCGGGGCTTGGAGTATGACGATACTCGGAAAGCGTGGATTGCATCACGAGATATTGCCTTGAACGATATGGTGAGGCATCGCCGAAACCCCAGTTTCTAGGGGCGAGCTCCATGAGAATGTGTATACAGGCTGGAAATTGCCATCAGATTAGGCTTCGAGCAAAACCTTTTCGTTGCGACAACCAAAAGCAATAAAGCCGCCGGTTTCACCCGGCAGCTTTGTTAGACCTCAGCACAACACGCGTTATTGGGGGCTAATATTCAACAGCAAATTTGGCGAGCCTTTCAGGTCCGTGAGTTGGTTAGAGCTACCCTGCGAGATAAGCGCTTCGGCAACCTGCTCGGGCGTCATCGAGGGATCCTCGCTGAGCAGGAGCGCGGCCGCGCCCGCCACGTGAGGCGATGCCATCGAGGTGCCACTGATCGTGTTGAAATCCATGTCGCCGGTATGCCAGGCAGCAGTAATGCTGCTACCGGGCGCCATAATATCGACGCATTCCCCGTGATTTGAAAAGCTGCTTCGACGGTCGCGACGGTCCGTCGCGCCAACCGTGATGGCTTCCTCAACCCGGTTCGGTGAACCACCACACGCGCTCGCGTCACTGTTACCCGCCGCCACAACGACTGGGATGCCCGCCGAGACCACTTCACGGACGGCGTTGTCTAGCGCTTGGGAATTACCTCCGCCGAGCGACATGTTGGCCACGGCCGGATATTCTGCATTTACAACGAGCCAATCAAGTGCCTCGATAATGGCGCTGGTTGCCCCGGAACCGTTACATCCCAGTACTCTGAGGCCTACAACCTGACTTTGTTTTGCGACGCCGAACAAGGTGCCGGTGGCCGTGGACGCCACGTGCGTACCGTGCCCATTGCAATCCTCCGCCGAATACGCGGAAATTGCCTCTTCATCAGAGAAAGGAATTAATCCCCCGAACAACAGGCCGAGTAAATCGCCCAACAGCGGGATTCCTCCCCCGCCTCCACCAGCCAACCCGCTATCATCATGGAAATTGACGCCCGAAGCCCGGCCCTGAAAATCCACGTGATCTGTTCTGATCCCTGTGTCCAAAACATACACATTCACGCCCTCACCTGAAACCGCGGGGTACGTATACTGCGAGTCTAAGGGCAGCGTTACCTGATCGACACGGTCGAGGCCCCAAGTGGCATCCTGCTGTGTCTGAGTATTAACGGCGGACATCCACGAGTCTTGCTCAACGGACAACACACCCGGAAGGCTTTCCAAGAGGCGCGCTTGACGCTCAGTCAGTTGCACCGTCGCCCCCTGCATCACGTTCTCATAAACGAAAAGAATCCGCCCACCTCCAACAGCAGTCAGCAACCGATCCAAAGCCGCCTGCACACCGTCCGTAATGTTCAGAATGCGGTTAACGTTTGGCGCAAGCGTCACAATGTAACGCTGTTCCATCACAGACACAGCGTCCCGCGTCGTTTCTTCGACGGGGACTGGCGCTGGCTTTGAAAACAAGGAGGAAAACAATCCGGCATGTGCGGACAGCGGTGTCGCGGCCAACACCGCGGCTAGGCAACTTGCTGGGACCATCGTTTTAAATGCAATATTCATAAAACACCTCTTCGTCTGTTTTGCCTTAGTCTATACTATGCCCATTACAGTTTGTGCCGCAGCCCCCGCCTTCTCACGTCATAAGAGGCCAACAAAAGGTTTTAATCCACAAAACAGGTCATCACGGTAATGACCGAAAGTTGGCCCAAGGTGAGGACAACTCGTTCACATCGGGCGCGTATATTCAAAATGTGAACCGCGTTTAATATGAATCATTGAACCGCATCTATTCCATTGGGAGAGCCAGATCATGAGCACCAACTTCAACCGCGCAATCGGTTTGACTCGTGAAAAAGAAATTGAAGAGGCGTGTGGCGTCATGGATCTACATATAGGTTGGCATCTGGAAACCGACCAACAGGACCAAGTGGGGCCAGACGGTGAACACTATCGGGCGCCCCTTGTGAGCTGGGTAATCAACGACAACCGCCAAACGTTCGTACCGGTTCTGCAGTTTGTGGAAAACACGGACAAGTTGGCCTGGATTAAGGAGTTGCTGAGCATTGATTTTGACCCACAATACACCATTGATGTTCAAAAACTTGAGCAAGACATCAAGGCGCAACTGAATCAAAAACGTTGATACGATCTGCCAAAGATAAAAAAACCCCGCCTGGGGCGGGGTCGTCAATACGCGACGATATTCTCGACTGTGCTATGCAGTTAGGGATTCACCGAACTGCAAAATAAACGTATCATCACAGACTCGATTTGTACAGTCTCAAATAGTCCATGCGATGATATTGGAATAGTTAATGTCGAACGAATTGAGCGAACGCGACCAGCACGTGATTCACGTCGTCCTCAACAACGGATTTCGTCAACCCCAACCTGAAGTGTGTATTGCCGGCTTCCCTATGACTTTCAGAAGGGTCATGCTGGGAGACAACACTGCACTTTGGGCACCGAGGGGGTTCAGTCGGCACGGCAAAGCACGTGCCTGGCGCTTCAAACGCAATCATACCCACGGTTCTATATCTGCTTATTGCTCGGATCAAACAGATGATCCCGAGGAGTCACTTAAACGATTGTGGGTGCGTGCGTGCCAGAAATTAGCGGAGGTGCAGTGCCCTACGACGTCATTAACAGCACCCGCCTCATCCCTAAGAGCCCGCGATCCGCTTCTCGATACCGGGATTACCGGCGTAAGTATTCAGCAGCGACGGTGCCCGTTCTCTGGCGAGTTTTCAATATTCATTGCCGTACTGCAACGATTGCGAGCCGCTAACGGTGACCACTACAGCCACTACGAGTGCATTCGAAATGTCAGCGCCAAAAAATTCCGTCAAGACCCAGACTCCGAACAGGCTGACTTTGACGAAGCGCTGGTTACCGCGGCGATGATTCGATTTGAATACAACTACTGGATAACGGTCGGAGCCAGACCCAGCGAGCCAGTCACCTCAAAGTGGATATCAGAAACTACTTTGGCACAGCGTGCCTGGATCGCCTCTCACATTCAGCCTGTCAGCCTGAGAGCTATTTTTGACCGCGAGAGACAGGCCGAACCGGCTCTGGCGACGCCTGAGGATCGCCAACAGCTCCCCACAGACACGTTTTCCGAAAGAGTACCAGCAAACGCCATACATGACTGAGGGCTCGGTCATAGAGCATGAACAGCCCCAAAAAACCGGCAAACATGATCCACTCAGGCACCTGATAAACCTCTCCGGTCAGCCCGACGGCCGCGAGAACGGTTGCAACAAACGTGATCGTAAGCAGTGCCTGACGCTGGTTAAATCCTGCCCTCAAGAAGATATGGTGCAAGTGCTCCCGATCGGGTTTCATCAAGGACTGCCCCTTGCGCGCCCGACGAACCATAATAGCGACCATATCCATCAGAGGAACGGCGATAATCCACAATGCGGTCACCGGCCTGAACGCTTGAGCATCAGATTGTGTTCCGCATACCAACAACCACACGATGGCAAAGCCCACAAAGATAGAACCGGCATCACCCATGAAAATTTTATGCCGAAACAATGGCAACTGCAGATTCATTGCCATATAGGGTCCGAGGGCGACGCAAATGCCGAAAGCCAACATCAATTCAAAATCAAAACCAGGACTGGCACTGAACAAATAGGTCAAGGCGAGCAAGGACACCAGGCTCATCATACCCGCCAAGCCGTCAATGCCATCCATCATGTTAAAGGCATTTGTCGCGCCGATGACGGCTGCAATAGTAACCAAGGCCCCCAGCCATGGCCCGAACTCAATGACGCCAAAGCCCAACAAATCCCCGAAGCCGTCCAGGTATAGTCCGGTGCCCGTCACCAACACGATAGCCATCGCAATTTGAGCCCCCAATCGAAACTTCGCCGGGAGATCACGCGCGTCATCGATTGCTCCAATCGATACCAACACAAAGGAACACCAAAAAAACAGCTGGAAATGTTCGTTAGATGGCATCAGAACAAACCATGCCAGAGCAAGGGCTGCGAACGAGCCAACGCCTCCAATGAGTGGAATATGGCCCGTGTGTTGTTTGCGATCACCCGGCACATCGATCAAACCAACCCGAGTCGCCACTGGCCTCAGAACCAGCAGCATTAACAGAGCCAGTGCCGTTGTGGTCAACCACATAGTCCATTGCGCGTCCATGCTGTGCCCTTTCTACGCATACAAATGGGAGAGGCGTGTATCACGCCAAAAAATTACTGAAAGTATTTTGAGTGGTCATTAGTTTATCAGATAAACTATGACATGCCATATTTTCAATTTTAAGACAACGGAAAAGAGGCAGAGTAGTCGATGAACGATCAGGCAACCAAGATAGCTGACAATCTGCCAGGTGCGGTCTCAGAAGACGAATGGCGGCGGGCACTCCCCGCGCTTCGCAGAGCGGAAAGTCTTCCGATATGGCATTCACACGTGCCTGCATCCCTATGCGAGGAGCTCGACGTCATTTTCAGCGTGCTTTATCGCGTCGAACAACAGCTCGACACGCGGGAATGGGCAGCATCGAGGCTGGTTGATAGGGTTTAACGCCGGTCAGTTAGGACCCATTACGCTTGGCTTGTATTGCCGCCGCCTTCTCGGCGGCCTCGATGCAGACCGCGCACACCTCCCGTGTGCACGCCTGAACATCGTGAACCGAATAACCTAACTTATAATCATCGCTTTGTTCTCGGCTGGTCGCTCGCGCCCTGTGTTTGATGAATTGGCTGAGCGCTTCCTGGGCCATAGATCGAGATTCGAAGGGACCAAGGTCCTGATTTTCACGTGTTTTCACAAACCAGCCCTGCTGTGTCGAAACATACCGGGATGTTCGTGGCGGGGCGGCCTTTTGGCTGTCTCGCTCTGTGTTACCGTGCTCAGCAGATGCTGTTTTTTCAGAAGCAGCCGATCGCTTAAAACCTTTTATGCTGAACTTTTTCATAGTAAAGGCTCTGGATCAGGCTTGAGAGATCGTCCGGCCGCCGACGGCCGGCTCTTCGGGCACGACCTCGCTTATAATGGGCAAGTCGTGCTCCATGCGTCCTGCCAATTCGTGCAACACTTCATTTTGAATCGTGTCCAGCTGCTCGCGACGGTCAAGATAAGCCTCGATGCGCGTTTGAAGTTCGATGCGAGCAATGTGCATCTCGCGCACTTCCTCAATGAGCTCGTTAATCAATGAAGAGGCCGATCGCAATGCCACTTGTTCGTTCGAGCGAAGACCCGCACGATCGATGTGGTACTCAACCAATGTGGCAATGCTTTGCGGCGTATCAACGCCTTTTAACACGATATTATTTACGCTTTGGTCGGCGTATTCCAAAACAACGTTGCCATAGCCAAACAGGCGCCCTAAAGGGCTTTCCTCAACCCTCACCGCATAAACTTGATCGAGCCTGGCACTTCGAATCGTTCGGGAGAGCAGCCCGCGCACCTCTTGAATTTGATCATCCGTAACATGGTACTGCCTCCCTAATACGGGCAATGCAACAAGGGAATAGAGCAACACTGCGACAGTCAAAAGCCCCAAAACCCTGAATGACCCTTGCAGAACGACATCGAAACCGAACCCCAGCAAAAAAGCTTCCGTGGGTACCGCCACGTTGTTCGAAAAAATCGTAAAAATCGTTGCGGCCAGTACCAAACAATACGCCAGGGACAAAGACTTCAAACTTTGGCGAACCTCGGTTGACTTTGACTCATTCATCATGAATTTCCTTTATTATTAACAAAGTCTCGGGCTTACTAGCATTACGCCGCCAATGCTCAATTGGACTGCTAAACTGGCGCTGCGGCAGAGACGATGAAGAACTACTTGGCCGTTTGTGTTCCTTTGCGTTGAGAGCAACAGGCCTCATTCGACTGTTACGCTTTTGGCTAAATTTCGAGGTTTATCGACATCCGTGCCTTTAACCAACGCAACATGGTATGCCAACAACTGCAAGGCGACGACGTGAAGCACGGGAGACAACTCGCCGTAGTGCTCAGGCATTCGCAAGACATGCAAACCGGATGCAGAAGTCACCCGGGTATCACCGTCGGCGAAAACGTACAGTTCCCCGCCTCGAGCACGAACCTCTTCCATGTTCGCCTTGAGCTTCTCAAGCAGCTGATCATTTGGTGCCACGACCACCACCGGCATGTCATCATCAACCAACGCCAGCGGACCGTGCTTAAGCTCACCCGCCGGGTACGCCTCCGCGTGAATATAGGAAATCTCCTTGAGCTTAAGAGCACCCTCCAGCGCGATGGGATAGTGCCTGCCCCGACCCAGGAATAGCGCGTGCCGCTTTTGGCTGAACCGTTGAGCCAGTTTGCGAATGCTTGGCTCCAAGGACAAAACCTTCTCGACCGCGACCGGCAGATGTCGTATCTCGCCCAGGTACCGCTGTTCGTCCGAGGCGTCTAAGGTTCCCCGTGCTTTGGCCAGCAAAAGCGTCAACAAAAACAACGTAGCAAGCTGCGTGGTAAATGCTTTCGTGGACGCTACACCAATTTCTGGCCCTGCCCGGGTGATAAATCTCAAAGCCGCTTGCCGCACGATAGCCGACTCAGGCACGTTACAGATGGCGAGCGTGTGCCGATGCCCAAGGCTTTTCGCATGCTCGAGCGCCGCAATCGTATCCGCCGTTTCACCAGATTGAGAAATAACAACGATCAGCTGACGTTCATTTGGCACCGACTGACGGTACCGATATTCGCTGGCAATTTCGACCGAACAGGGTATGCTGGCAATCGCCTCGACCCAATAGCGCGCCACCATACCCGCGTAACTCGACGTGCCGCAGGCCAAAATAAGAACCGAATCCACCAAATCGAGCGTTTGTTCAGCATCAGCGCCAAGCAATCCAGCCTGCACACCCTCGACACCACCGAGCATTTCAAGCGTATTGCCCAGCGCCTGCGGCTGCTCAAAAATCTCTTTTTGCATGTAGTGGTTAAATTCGCCCAGCTGCACCGCATCGGCAGCTATTGTCGAGATGACTTCTTCACGCTCAACCGCGCGGCCGCTGCCGTCCACAATCGTCACAGCCTGACGGGTCATTTGGGCGACATCGCCGTTCTCCAGGTACATCAGCCGCCGCGTTTCGCCAACCAACGCCGACGCATCCGATGCCGCGAAGTACCCATCGTTTCCAATACCCAACATCAAAGGCGAGCCCTCGCGAGCCAGGACAAGGGTGTCGGGCTCATCCTCGCGAATCACGGCAAGCGCAAAGGCGCCTTTCAGGTGCTTGACGGCCTCACGAACGGCCCCAAACAATGAGTTGGAGCTGCTACCAAGTTTGCTTTCTAAGTACGCCTGGATCAGATGAGCAATGGTCTCGGTATCCGTATCGGAGGTGAACTCATAACCGAGAGCCTTCAACTGCTCTCGAAGCTCACCGTAGTTTTCGATAATGCCGTTGTGCACCACGGCTAGTCCACCGGAAACATGAGGGTGCGCATTTCGTTCGGCAGGCACCCCATGCGTGGCCCAGCGTGTGTGCGCAATCCCCAACCGACCAGCCAGCGCGTCCTGTGCTACAAGAGACTCTAGCTCCGATACTCGTCCAACGGCGCGCGCACGCCGCAGGCCATCGTTCAGTAACGCCAATCCGGCGGAATCATAACCCCGGTATTCGAGGGTATTGAGTCCGTTCAACAGAAACGGTGTAACGTCTCCGGCGCTCACTGCGCCTACAATTCCACACATAAAGGACACTCTCTGAAAAATGCTTTCGAAAAAGGCTCTATCCGTACCACTGCACCCACGTCTATCAAGGGACAGCTTACTCGTTATAACCTGAGATCCGCCTCCCCCAGCGGCAAAGCGCCCTTCAAATCAAATAACACGGCTCCTTGTTTGGCGAACCCCCGGAGGTCTGCGGCCGACATCGCTGCATAGTCGTTATGCGGCACGGCCAACAATACGGCGTCATAAAAGCCCTGCTGTGGCTCAGCCACCAGTTTCAGGCCATACTCATGCTTAGCTTCGACCGGATCGGCCCAACAATCGGTCACATCAACCACGCAGCCATAGTCCCTTAGCTCGTCGATCACATCCACAACCCGCGTGTTTCGCAAATCCGGGCAATTTTCTTTGAAAGTGAGCCCCATCACCAACACACGGCTATCTGCGATCGTAACGCCCCTCTTGATCATTGCCTTTACGAGCTCTGCCGCCGCGTATGGGCCCATACCATCATTCACACGGCGGCCAGCCAGAATAATCTCGGGGTGATATCCAATCGCCTGGGCTTTATGCGTGAGGTAATACGGATCCACGCCAATACAATGGCCACCCACAAGGCCCGGCTTAAACGGTAAAAAGTTCCACTTGGTGCCAGCTGCAGCCAACACCTCGTGCGTATCGATACCCAGCCGATTAAAAATCATCGACAACTCATTCATCAGTGCGATGTTGAGGTCCCGTTGGGTGTTTTCGATGACCTTTGCCGCCTCAGCGACTTTGATGGAACTGGCTTTGTGAGTGCCCGCTGTGATGATGTCTGCGTACAACGCATCCACCTCCGCAGCAATGGCGGGCGTCGAACCTGACGTTACCTTCATGATGGTGGTGACTCGATGTTCCTTATCCCCCGGATTGATTCGCTCCGGGCTATACCCAGCATAAAAGTCTTCGTTAAACTTCAAACCGGATAAGCGCTCAAGGACCGGAACACAAACTTCCTCCGTCGCACCGGGGTACACGGTGGACTCGTAGATCACAATGTCACCCGGCTTAAGGACCACGCCCACAGTTTCGCTCGCTTTAATTAACGGCGTTAAATCAGGTGTTTTGAACTCATCAATTGGCGTCGGGACGGTGACAATAAAAACAGTGCAATCTTTCAAGTCGTCAAGTGAATCGGTACATCGAAGGTGCGAGGCGTTAGCAAGCTCCTCAGAAGACACCTCCCGTGTCACATCGTGGCCACGTTGAAGCTCACCAATTCGTTTGGCGTTGATATCAAAACCCACCACAGGGCGTTTCTCTCCGAATGCGACAGCCAGCGGCAGCCCAACGTAACCTAGGCCAATAACAGCTATGTTTCTCATCGTTCACTCCTTTGATCACAAGTTTTGATCTCAACTATACCGTCGTTTGACATATTTTATACTGAACTTTTTCGAGCTAAAAAAAGAGGCGAAGAAGCCGCCAAGCAATCGAGATACGCCTTTACCACTAACGTCTCGCTGAACTGGGCTTCCATACGTCTGCGCGCAGAAATACCGGCCCGCTTTAGGGTCTCCTCATCGCTTTGAGCAACCGCGCGCATCTGGGCCGCCAACGAATCCGCATTACGCACCTCACATAACCATCCGGTCACCCCGGGTTCAATGGCATGACGACAACCCGGTACATCGGTCACAATGGCTGGGCGTCCCATAGCGGCGGCTTCCAAAACGGTGCGCGGCATACCCTCACGATAAGATGGCAAGACCAACACGTGAGCTTGCTCGATCAATAGACGGACATCGTCCGTAGCCCCCGAATAGTCAACAATACCCTCGGATTGCCACTGACGAACCTCATCTTCCGAAATCGCGGTTCGGTTACTGACTCCCAGCGGCCCCACCAACAAGCAACGGACGTTCAAACCGTCGGCCTTGAGCTTACGGCTTGCCTCAGCGTACTCGCGTACACCCTTATCTCCCAGCAACCGAGCTATCATGATAAATGTAAAGGGTAAATCTTCTGGGAGCGGACTTAGCCGGAAACGAGCCAAATCAACACCAGAGCCGGGTAGCAGGGTGTAGGGCGTATCGCTAAGCAACCCTTTGCTTTGGAAAACCCCAAGATCTTCCTCATTCTGAAAGAATAACTTCTGCGAGCGTCGATTCACCAGGCCATACACCTGCCGAACCCGCCTGAATAGCCAGGAATCATGAATAAACGCGGTGCCCAAGCCCGAGATATTGTTGGCAAACGGAACCTTCTGAAACGCACACACCAGACCGCAATAAATGTTCATCTTCACCGTGAAGTTGAACACAAAATCCGGCCGGTACTCGCGCATCACCGACCAGATAAACCGCAGACTGCGCAGCTCCTGCACCGCTCCCGTGCTTTTGCCATCCAGCGGCAAGGCAATGTGCTCCGCCCCCAGATCATCCACTAGTCGCTGGCTGAAATCGTCCGACGGGGACAGGCAAACGACCCGGTTACCTTGTTCACGCAACGCCTGAATCGTGCTTGCGCGAAAGTTATACAAGTACCAGGACGTATTCGACGTCAGGAAAACCACCGGATTCAAAATCGTGCCCCCTTGAAGATTCAGTGCTTCAAATACCAAGGCATCGCCTTGGCAATCCCCTCAACAATCCGAAACTCTGGGTTATATCCGAGCCTGCTGGACGCCTTACCAATATCCGCCTGAGAGTGCCGCACATCCCCCGGCCGAAAATCCCGGTACACCGGCGCTTTGTCATACACCACGCCATTTTCAGCCAAGGCACTCTTCAGAGCGGCGAACAGATCATTCAGCGTGGTGCGATCACCCACCGCCACGTTGTAAACCTCGTTCCTGGCAGAATCCTCCGCCGTGGCCGCCAGCAGGTTAGCCTGCACTGCATTCTCGATAAAACAGAAATCCCGGCTGGTTTCTCCATCGCCGTTAATGAACACATCCTCACCCCGCACCATGGCGGCGGTCCATTTCGGAATCACCGCCGCATAGGCACCGTTTGGATCCTGGCGCTTGCCGAATACATTGAAGTACCGCAGGCCAATGGCCTTGAAGCCGTAACTGCGGGCGAACACCTCGGCATACAGCTCATTCACATGCTTGGTAACCGCATAAGGCGACAACGGCTTGCCGATTTTCTCCTCCACCTTCGGCAAGGCCGGGTGGTCGCCATAGGTAGAACTGGACGCCGCATAGGTGAAACTCTTCACCCCCGCATCCCGCGCCGCCACCAGCATATTCAGAAAACCGGTAATGTTGGCGGCATTGGTGGTGATGGGGTCATTCAAAGACCGGGGCACCGACCCCAGTGCGGCCTGGTGCAGCACGTAATCCACACCCTCGCAGGCCCGGGCACAATCTTCCGGATTGCGGATATCGCCCTCTATAGACTGAAGCCGCGTCCATTGTTCTGTAGACACCAAACTCCGAACCTCATCCAGGTTGCTCTGATGACCGGTGGCAAAGTTATCCAGGGCTATTACGTGCTGGTTCAGCTTCAGCAGGTGCTCCAGAAGGTTGGAGCCGATGAAGCCGGCTGCGCCGGTGATTAGCCAGGTTTTGGGTTGGCTGGGGAGTTGGTCGAGAAGTTGCGGGTAGCGCCGGTTATCAGCAGACAGCATCAAAGAACCTTTAAAAATTTATTGGCCACAAAAACCACGAAAGGACACGAAAAATACGGAAGAGATAGTTAGTGCCCCACCAGGCGCCCGACAATCTCCTTGATCACCCGGCTACTTCCATCCAGCGCACTGGTTTCAGGGAGCAGGCTTCGCCACAAAGGCCGTGACAACACCTCGTGGTCGGTAGCGACCAGAATAACCTCCAGGCCCTGAGCCTCGAACAAGGCCTTCGCCCTTGGCATGTGATAGGCAAAAGTGACCAGAAGAATCCGGTTAACGCCCTGCTCTGTGAGTATCTCAGCAGAATACTCCGCATTCTGGCTGGTATTCCTGCTCCGGCTTTCCAGAACCAAGGCCTGGCCGGGGACCCGGAGATCCCGCATAAACTGACGCATAGCTTCAGACGCAGCACTGTGCGAAGGATCGCTGCCACCGGTCAGCAGCACCAATGGTGCCTTAGAGGCATTAAACAACCGGGCGGCATGCCAAACCCGATCAGCACCGGATTCCAGATTCGGATACAGCTCACCAATGCTGACAGGCGACACACCTCAGCCCAACACCACAATAGCCTCAGCCTGGGGCACTCCCTGAACCGCCATGGGCGGGTGTTGATCTTCCAGGTAGCCTCGTACCCAGTTACTAGCCACAGGCAAGGACCAGAACTAGAGCCAAAGCAACGCTAAAATACCAAACCATAAAGCAAGGCGCTTACGACCTACCAACGCCAGAAGCAGCGCGAGCAGGCCGCCAAATAAAGATGCGCCCAGAAGCGATATCATTGCTATGGCAACCTTAGAGACTACAAACATAGTTTATGTCATCAATCAGTCTCGAGCCGCCCCAACCTCAAAACTCTTAGCTTTCGCCCGAAAATACTCGTTAGTTTTCGATTTGCACCAAGTAACAGCATGCTTTTCATAAAAAGCGAAATAGATAATTCCGGCGACCAGAGACGCGCCAGTAATAACCCAAAATGCCAACACTGGAGACCAGTTTTCGGAAAGCATCGGAAGGATTCGAGCAATCACAGACTGGGCGGGGTTGTGCACCAGATAAACAGAGTACGAAGCTGCACCAAGATACAAGAGAAACCGAGGAGCCGGCACTTCCAGGTTTTCAACCTTCGTGAACAGAATAATCATAGCGGCAAACACAAGCCCTATGTAGAACCGGCTGAATCCATTTATCACTGATACATAAAGAGCAGTCACCAGCACCAAAAAGCCCGCCCAATATGCGATTCGGCTCAAGCTGAATTGCGGACAGAGAAACACTGCCATTCCAACGTAGAACCAAACATTCAAAGGATTCAAAAGAACCTGAAGAAAACCTGAATCCGGGACTTCAAGCCACTGCCGAAGGAACAAGATTCCAACCAGCCAAGCTCCCATTACCCCAATAAACAATGCTCTCGAAATAAAAATAGATGCAAACAAGAAATAAAAGAGTAATTCATGCTTGAGAGTCCAGGCAACGCTAAGTGCTGTAGCCTCAGCGGTCGGTAGCAGCGTAAGGCTGGTTAGCAAGCCAATTTCTCGATCAGCCGCACTCAGATCTGGGAGAAGTTGGTACGCAAAATACAGCGCAACCCCAACAGGCAGGTACGGAACATAAATTCTGACAACTCTGTGCGAAAAGTACTCACCAAGCGTTTTACCTGCTGCGAGCATCCGCGAGGAAGCAAACGCTATTATAAAACCAGAGAGGATGAAGAAGAAATCTACTCCCAACAAACCCCGAGCGAAAAACGGGTAGTCCACATCCTCAAAGAACGCATTTGTCGTCAAGACCGCGTGGTGCAGAAGCACCCAGATGGCTGCCCCCCCCCCTCATTACTTCTAGCCAGAGATATTTTTTCAAGTTCCTTCCTTTTGGCAGTCAAAGCCAAATAACATTCTGATAAGGCAACCAAGCAAACGAATGCCCCGCTAAAAACAACCAAACTGCCTGAACCAGCCCGTAATATCCAACCACCGCAAGCGTAACCAGCCCCCTGTGTCGCGGATCCGTCACCACAAACGGCAAACGAGCGAAGACGAACATCTGAATCGGAATGAGGTACAGCGCCACCCGATCAGTGGCAGTAGAGGACAAAACCACCAGCGGAATACATGTCAGGGAAAGCACCGACATCCAGAACCAGAGTTTGTCCTCTGCTTCTGTCAGCCTCAGATACCGCCGAAACACAAAGAACAACATCGCAGGGACTGCATTCATAAGCACCCGGATTAATCCGCCCTGCGATTCGTAATCTGCCTCCACATAGTTAGTCCAAAGCCGTTCTGCAGAATCGAATACGATCAGGTAGCCACCGACCAGCGACATCAAGCCGACCCAAAGCAAACTCCAGAATCGGTTTGAGGTAGAGGCCAGCGCAGCGACAGGCAACATAAGGACCGCTGACTTGTGGAAAGTGGCTGCTAGCATCACCCAAAAAACAAACCAACGCATTTGGCTATTGCCAAGCGATACCAAGCCAATCAACAGAAGGCCCAAGGCTGCTGACTGACGGGTGTAGCCCATACCCACCACAATGATCAAATAAGGAACAGCCACCAGCAGTGCCAACCAAGGTAGTGGCTGACTACGCGCAAAACGCACGACACCAGCCATCACAATCATGCCGCAAAGCGTGTTGACCCAATAGATGGTGCCCCCACCCAACCCCACAAGCCAGTTGAGCAGGTAATAGCCGGGATCTCCTCCCGATATCACTCCTGTAAGATCCTTGGCGGCATGAATTTCCAGGAGGTTTATGTAAGCAAACCAATCGCCACCAACTTCAAAGCGCAGCCCTATGGCAAGAGAGAAGAGCAACCAAGCAAGGCCCCAAGCAAAAGACTTGGATGTCTCCGCCAGCCGCTGATTGGCCAGAATCACTCCTGCTGGGATCAGAAAAAACAGCCAATAAGGCAGCATGGGATACCTAAGAGAAATAGATTAAAATTTCAGGTTGAATCAAAACGAATTAACCAAACGAAGGGTTCCAGTGCTTAACCCAAGCACTCAACTGAAGCACTGCCCACAACTGCTGCGCATAATGTCCTTGCCCCTGAATGTGCCGATCCCACATCAAGTGCACCGCTTTGGCGTCTAAAGCTGGAATCTGAGACAACCACCGCACGCCAAGCAAATCTTCCGCCCATTCCCTCAACGGCCCACGCAACCAGTCATCCAAAGGAATCGCAAACCCCATCTTGGGCCGTTCAATCAGTTCCCGGGGCACATGGCGATAGAGAATCTGGCGCAAGGCCCACTTGCCCTCACCATTGCGCACACGCATATCCAACGGCAACTGCCAAGCTGCTTTAAATACCTCTGGATCAAGGAATGGCGCCCTGACTTCAAGACTGCTGGCCATACTGGAACGATCCACTTTCACCAGCACGTCATCCACCATGAAGTTAAGGGTATCCATCAACATCATCCATTCCACCGGATCAAATCCTGCCAAAGCAGGATACAAATCCTCAACCGGATTTCCAGATCGATAGTCAGTCCTTAATAACTGTTCAGGGTGACGATTCATCGAGGCTAGGCCACCATAAAGAGCCCGGTCCGAACTGCAAGCGAGCACATCTGCTAACTTATAGAGCTTTTCGCCAAAGGTACGAATCTGATACCTAGAGGGCAAAACCTTTCTACCTAGGCACATCAAGCGATCGTATCGAGACGAAGGCACCAGTTTCAGCATGCGCCCTAGCGTTTGCCGCATTGGCAGAGGCATTCTGCTCAACTTGCTCCAAACTCTGGGAACCCAAACATAACGGTTATAGCCACCAAACAGCTCATCACCCGCATCGCCACTCAAGGCAACCGTAACATGCTGGCGGGTAAGCGCGGATATCAGGCAGGTAGGTAATTGGGACGAATCGGCAAACGGCTCATCGTACAGTTCTGGAAGCTTGGGAACGAGGTCCAATGCCATCTTCGAAGTAGCCCGGAGAGTTGTATGCTCCGTTCCAAGGTACGCCGCAACCGCAGCCGCATGCTCAGATTCATCGTAACGAGGGTCATCAAACCCAACCGAAAAGGTTCGCACCTTCTGGCTGGTCTGGCTTTGCATCAACGCGCCGATCAACGAACTGTCTACACCTCCGGAAAGAAATGCCCCAAGTGGCACATCTGCTGCCATCTGCTGGCGAATCGAGGCAACCAACGCTTGCTCAACGTTGTCCAGCGCCATATCAGGATTATTATTGCGCCCCCCCAGCGCAGCCCCCGCCGCCTCAACTGGCGACCACCACCGCACCACAGGAGGCATTTCGCCGTGACGGATATCCAAAAGCGAAACTTTCAGTAAACAGCCTGCCGGAAGCTTGAAAACATCTTTGAAAATGCTTTCCTGCCCACCAACGCAACCAAAGCGGAGGTAACTCTCTAACACACTGGGCTCGACCTCTCCCCTCCATCTTGGGGCACGCTGAAGCGCTTTGAGCTCAGAACTGAACACCAGGGCACCCGCCACCAACCCATAATAGAGAGGCTTCTCCCCAAACCGATCCCGAGCCAAGGTAAGCGATTGTTCTTCTCGATCCCACAGGGCAATGGCAAACATACCTGCTGCCATTTCGAGAGTTTTCTCAACACCCCATGCAGTGAACGCACAAAGCAAGGTTTCTGTGTCCGAGTGTCCTTTCCAGCCTGCGGATACCTTGCCGGAAGATTCTAATTCCCTGCGAAGCGCATTGTGGTTGTATATCTCACCATTAAATGCCAATACAAAGCGCCCACAACCGGAAAGCATCGGCTGATGGCCTGCGGGCGACAAATCCACAATCGAAAGACGTCTATGCCCGAAACCAAGACCAGCCGAAAGCTCTTCCCAAGTACCCGAATCGTCCGGACCGCGATGGGTAATAGCATCGGCCATCTGTTTCAGGGCAGACTTGAGAGGTTCGCTACCAGGAACACCACCGAAAATACCAGTAATCCCGCACATAATTCAGGCATTACCCCGCTGCGCAACGCTCCGGAGAATACTAGACCACACTGGAACCTGTACCTGCAGACAATACTTCTGCTCAACTGCTTTCCGGCCAGCCATACCAAGCTCGGACTGTAGAGTGCCGGAACTCAAAATGCCTATCAAAGCCTCTGCCCACTCATTTACAGAGTCAGCAAGGTGCCCACAATGACTTTCGCTCACGATTTCGACATTTACCCCGACCGGCGAAGCCACCACTGGAACACCACAGGCCATATACTGAATCAACTTGTAACCACATTTGCCGTTTTCCCAGGGACCATCTTCAAGCGGCATGATGCCGACATCCATTTGGCCAACGAGGGCTGCTTCTGACTTTTCAGTCCAACGCACAACATCCACCGGAATCCCTGGCAACTGCTCCCGCACGATTTCTGTTGCTCCGACCAGTAGCAACTGGGCTCCTGTTTCATTGCAGACTTTCTTCAGAGCATCCCTAATATCGACAACATATCGCTGAGTGGATGGGGAACCAATCCAGCCAATGATCGGTTTCGTGGTTAAATCACTCCTCCCACATTGATAACGCTCCCTGTCTACTACGGTAGGAACTAGTTCAACACGACGCGCTCCGGCCTTTCGTGCGCGCATGGCCAGATACTCATTACCCGCAACGACACAGGAAGAATTCCGCATAACAGCATCAATTTTATTTCCCAAAAACACGCTGATAAGCCGATTGTCAGACCGATCATAGTTATGGAAAACCGCATCATCGTAATCAACAACGTACGGCTTGCCTAGCAACCTCAGCAGTCGCTCTGCGACAGCTGGCAGATAAGGAAATACTTCGTACTCGATCCAAACTAGATCATACTTAAAGAAAGTAAGAAATTTGATAAGCCGTCTTAGATACAAAAAACAGGATCGAAGGCGAGGCTTTTTCCCCACTCTGTAAAGAGTTTCAAGATACTCCTTATCAAGCAGGCTATTCACAACTATATTCATGCCCTCTGAACTCAGCCTTGGGATATATTGAAGCGATCTTAGACGACTGCTTGCACCCATACGGGGATATTTCGAGAGTAAAAGTATCTTCATTAACTAGTAAACCGTGTTGGCGCGAAACAGGGAAGGTAGCGGTAATTCGCATTATGCAGAAACAAACAAGCTCCCGATTGAGTCCTTTATATGAATATGTCGCACTCCGTAGTCATTGTAGAACAGAAAGTGGAACGATCTGAACTCTAACCCAGTTCGAGCTCGAAGCATTATGAATTGAACAAAACCCAGTGTAGGCATCGAGATACGTTGTTTCATGATCGCTGGAGCAGAGCTTGAATCTCCGATTTGAACACATCAACACCAAATGTTGACATTACTCTAGCTCGCCCCGCCAAGCCCATCTGCTTTGCTAAATCTGGTTTTTTACACAGAGCGGACATCTTGTCCGCACACTGAGCGAAATCCCCAATGTGAATAAGGAAGCCAGTCCGTCCATTTTCCAAAATCTCTTCTGGCCCCCCGCAGCGAGTAGCGATAACGGGGAGCCCACAGGCGCTTGCTTCGAGTACAGTCCGAGAAAACGATTCCGATCGGGAAAGATTTAGTGCGGCCCGCTTTCCCAAAAGCACCGTGCGTGGTGAAGGAACAGCTTCACCGAAATACACAGAACTCAACAGACCAAGCTCTTCCGCTCGACGTTCCAAGGACCGACGATACTCGCGATTTTTCTCGAGGCCCATATCGCCGCCATAAAACTCCAAACGTGCATCCGGACAGGTCTTTAACACCTCACTCATCGCCTCCAGCGCAACATCCTGCCCCTTTCCGTGGATGTAGTTACCAAGAAAAACAAAACAACTATCGTCATTGTCTGCAGTTGCTGGTGCGGGAAGAAATTCTGCGCTCACAGGGTCGTAAAGCAATGAACTTTGCACATAGTCAGGAAGCACTCGCTGAATATAGCGCGAAACAGCAATTACCGACTGGGAGGCTAGTGCAGCGAACCATAGCCAGACCTTTGCAACATGCCCAAAAGCTGCGGGATCTATTCTCACCCACGTCAAAATCTCTCCCTTATATCCCAAAAAACGCAATAGCGCGCCTTGCACAAGATAGAAATCATTGACGAACAATACATCCGCTTTATCACGCCACATAAGAATACGTAGCTGAACCGCAACCAGAAGCAAATAAGGAAAATAAAGAAACACATCCAGAAAGTTCTTCCGTAAAGGTCGGATGGGAAGTCGATAGACGTCCACAAAATCATGAAGTTCGCTTTCTGCAATCTTAGATCCACGCGGCAGAACCAGAGTAAAATCCATCTCTCCCTGCAGCAATCGCGCCATTTCTCTCGCAGATATGAATGCACCGGTCACCGCAACGGATCCCTCAAGAAGCCAAGCCTTGCGCCGCTTCAAGCTCATCACTCCCCTCCCTGATAATTCTCGGTTGGCACGCCTGCGATCTGACGGATCAAATCGATCCACTGCAAACCAGTGACACTAATATCGAATCGGTCAATAGCTTGCCTGCATACTTCCGTACTTTTTCGTCTAGATGGGTTTTCCAGAAGGGCGCCCATCTCTTTTTCCCACATTCCAAGAGCGGTGACAGTGGTAGGTAAAGGCATAAGTACCCCGTTTTCGAGTTGCGTAGGCTGCTCGACACCGCCCCCCGTGACCATGTCATCCCGGCCCGAAAGAACAGACCTCGGCCCCCAGGGACAGTCAGATGCTAGAACCGCTATTCCCGAGGCCACGCCTTCAATTAGAGCGTTACCCAGTCCCTCGTGAAGAGAGGGAAACAGGAACAACTCACACAGTCCGAAGTGGCGAACTGGATCGCTCCTGTAACCCGCCATAAAAACAGCTGCTGCCGGGTCACCGTCCTCGGTCACTGGTAGGCCAACAGAATGACAGATATCGACAATTTTCTTGCTAAGTGGTCCATCGCCGATCAACAGCAATCTCGCCTCAGGTATACGAGCGCGAATTCGGGCAAAGCTCGGCAGCAAGAGATCTATACCCTTTCCCCGGTCAAGGCGCCCACAATAAACAGCAGTTTGCCCTCTGCAAAATCGGACAATATCGTGGTCAGGCATCGCCTCCGAGTTGGCGACTAGGGTATCCGCGTCAATGCCACCTTCAATTGGTACAATTTTCGCCAAGCTACGCTTTCCAGCAATCTGAGCGATTTCTTTTCTGTACCCGACTGAGGCCGTCACAACCTTGGCGACACGCTTATAGGTCATGGGATCAAGCACGCGAAGCCAAATAAACTTTTGAATACAAGGGATGTCCGTGTGATAAAGTTTTGATCCTCGCTCCGATACAATCGTAGCTTGTGCAGTGCCTGCAAAGGCATTAAGTAAATTAGGTCCTGAGAGAAAGCTAATAGTTACATCATGTTCGGACTTGAGATTTCGAAGCCGAGCCCGCATGCGGCTCCACCGCATTAACTTCGTTAGCAATCCAGCACTCGCTACGCCAAGATCGTCAAGCAAAACCACTGGATGAGCTGTCGAGGATTGCTGATTGGAATAATCAGTGCTTCCGTAGTCCTGGGCCATCAGAGCAATCGTGACGTCCACATGCCTACTTAGAAAATCGGCCAACCTGACAAAGGCACTTTCAGAACCGCCATAACCCAATGTTGCGGTAACCATAAGAACACGAATGCGGCGAGGAGAATTCATAGATTGAGACCTTTGAGCACTTCACCAAGAGCACTGGCCGCCAATGTTCGGTTATGCATAACATCCTTAACAATGCTATCGATAGGAATTGCCAGAGCCTCTTCAATGAGCCTAACTACTGTTTTACTATCGCTATCCGGTCTGACCAAGCGAGTGGCTCGGGGTAGCATTGAGTTAACTGCTTTAAGTTTTGGTTCGATGTCGAGTATTACTGAAGGGCGACCGAGGCAGGCGCCACAAATCGCACCATGTGCACGAGACGTAAGCAGCACATCGTGATCCGACAGCACCTCTGAAAACTTGGCCAAATCCATCCTCTCTGGGCACCAAACCACTTGTGGAATATCGTTTAACGCTCGCAGAGTTCCCGCATCAGTAGCAGAATCAAAAGAAATCAAAGTCAGATCGTATTGTGCCGAAAGCTCGGCAATCACAGGCCCGAAGGCATTGGCAAAGCCTGGCCCACTGCCCACCGGCCAGTCTCGCAAGACCACTCCGACCTTGGGCCGACCAAGCCTAGCGGGCCTTGCCTGCAATAGCAGCTCCTCCGGGCACCAGCCCTCTGATAAAAAAGCAAGGTCTGAACCCAAGGTTATCGGTGCGGAAACAGCCAGTCTGTCGAGGTTCTCTTTGCTAACCGGATCACGCACCCAAAGACCATCAAAGTCCATTAGCAAGGGCAACGCCTCTCGAAGCTTTCCAGAGCCAGCAGAAAAAGTACCAACACCTATACCCAACCCAATCCGCTTTTGAGCCGACATTCGAGGTTTTTTCAGGAACGTGCGCAGCCATCCCTCAACTCGAACGAAGGCGTTCACTCCCGCGATTAGCAGAACAGCATTGACACAGCGTTCGCTGATGGAGTGATGGGCAAAGTCAAAAAAAGTACCACCGCCACCATGTATTATCAGACGATGTCTGTCACGACTCCCAAAAGGCACAGGAATGACATTCTCGCCAAGCAGTCGCGATGGGTACGAGACATCAGAGCCAAGCCTGACCCCAATAGATGCATCGGGCAAAATACTACGTGCAATTCTGTGAGCGACAGCCATAAGCACATCGTCACCGAAGTTTCCACGCCCGTAGTAGCCTACCAGTACCACGTCCGGCACGGTCATTCTATCCCACTCAAGATCTGAGCAATCTTCTGTGACGCACACCCATCACCATATGGATTAGCGCTATTTGCCATCATCGCGTGTGCAACTGGATCTGACAACAATGTTTGGGCTTCCTTCACAATACATGACGGTTCTGTCCCAACGAGCCGACTACAGCCGGCATCAACTCCCTCCATACGCTCAGACTCGTTGCGCAGTACAAGCACGGGGACGTTAAATGATGGGGCTTCTTCCTGAATCCCGCCGGAATCAGTGAGAACTAAAAACGCCCTACTGAGCATGTAAATCATTTGGTCGTAATATAGCGGGGCAATCAAATGTACGTTCTCAAGCGATTCTAAGATGGGACGCACGACAGCCCCAACTGCTGGGTTTGGATGAACCGGCACGACAAAATGCGTACTTGAGTGCAAAGTCGCCAGCTCGCCAACCGCTGCAGCAATCCCCGCCATCCGAGTTCCGATATTTTCGCGACGATGCACAGTCACAAGGACCGACTTACCCGATGAGTCGTCAAGGAAAGGTAACTGATCGAACATAGCTGCTTTTCCTGGGGTCATTTGATCTGCCATATCGAGGGCTGCATCTATCACTGTGTTGCCAACAGTGTGGACGTTCAGAGTTATACCTTCGGACCTGAGGTTTTCTGCGGCGGCAGCTGTAGGCGCAAAGTGCCAGTGGGCCCCCAACGTAATGACTCGACGGTTGAACTCTTCCGGAAAGGGCGACGCTAGATTACCTGTACGTAGCCCCGCTTCAATATGTCCAACACGACAGCCCGCATAGAAGCCGAGCATCCCTCCAATCATAGCTGACGTAGTATCTCCTTGAACAAGAATCACGTCAGGCTGCTCATCAACTATTACACGCGAAAGACCGGCTGTCAGCCGAGCTGAGAGACTCAGTAGAGTTTGGCCGTGTTCCATTAGATCGAGATCAATATCTGCGTTCACACCAAAAAGGTCTAAAACGCTTCGCGCCATCTCGCGGTGCTGTCCGGTTAGCAAGAGGCAAGCTGTCATATCCTCTCGGGCCGATAATGTACGGTATACCGGAATCATCTTAATCGCCTCTGGTCTTGTCCCGACGATCATAAGAACTTTCATAATTCACATCCTTTCACATCATGCTTAGCCACAAGGCCTTGCAGTTTTTGCTTAATGCCATCCGTTACAGTCAACGCGCGAAAAGGTGAAGCTCGCAAGTTTGGACACTGTTCTATACGATTTCCAGCTACAAAATCGCGCGCTAACTGAGACAATTTTTCGGCAATGGCAGGCGAGTCATCAGGAGAAAAGGACCAACCATACCCCGCGCGACATAACCGATCTGTCTGACTACCTTTCGGCGTAACTGCAAGAATCGGTTTGCCAATCGCGATGTAATCCAGATTTTTCGACGGCATAAAGTGGAGAAGCAACGGATTGTCTCCCCCAGCTTCTACGGTCACTAGTACATCTGCTTTTGCTTGTACATCGGCAACTTCTTCGAACGGTATAGGCCCATGTGCTACGCAACCCGGATATCCATTTATCAGTGCAGCCATTTCGGGAGCCATATTTCCGTAAAAGTCCAAGCGAATTCGCTCTTTCCCACTCGGTTCAGCATCATGAAGGATACGCAGTGCCGAAAGAAGGGCTCGAGGGTCTCGTTCACCGTATAGTGCACCGGTATAGACCAGTCGAAGCGGACCTTCTGGACGCGATGCCGTTTGTAATGGCTGGACAACAGGCATCATATTCGGCGTCACAAAAATCGAGCCAGCACGGTCAGGATAACGTTCTCGATAATGATCAGCCTGCCCCTCGGTGGTAAGAGTGATCATGTCGGCAAAAGCAAAACAAGCCTCCTCCTGGAAACGGTCTACAGCAGCCCTGCGGGGCGATAATTGCCGATATGGACTATCAGACCAGGGATCACTGAGATGCATGAGCCAAGGTTTGCCACTCATCATCTTTAATCGTCGGGCTAGTAATGCAGCAGAAAACGGCCCAGACCGGGAATATATAACATCTGGTGTATCAGAAAGGCGTTGTAAAACATGCCCAGCAAACCAACGCACCCAGAAATCGCTGTCGGGATTGTGCAAAAATGATAGCCGGCGATTCGCCAGCAAGCGCTGTGTTGATCGATGTGCTGGGAGGGATAACTCAACAACGTTCATCCTTGGCCTATCCACCGCCAAGCTCCGATCTTCCCACTGCCACCCTGCCACAATCGGGGTAGTAACAAGAGTTACTTTTACTGAAGGGTCAAGCGAGGAAAGGAACCTGCCGACTTGCATTGCTTCGGGACTATTTTTGGGTGGAGCGGAAGGCGCAACAAGCAGAACATGCATAAAAGGTTTTACCTATGAAAGTCCGTTAATTGTCGAGATGCCCACATGCAGCCGGCGAGCATGAGAACGTTATAAACAAACTTTAGTGAGGCTAGGAAAATCATAGCGGTGATCAGATTACTTGATGGAGGAAGCAAGACTAGCCCCCCCACAATAGCGGTCGTTCCAGCCAGCTCGAAGCCAAACCACGCGTTGATTTTGTGCGTCACTCTGAAAAGGGCTAGCGTTCCTGTCAAACTAAAGGCTAATAGTTGCGGTATGGCTAGAATCGACGCAGCCACGCCCGCCGAGCGCCATGCATCTCCAAATGCCACCTCAAAGATGATTGGACCAAAAAAAACGATAGGCGACATACAGACAGCACCGACTACGAGATAGCTCAGCATCACCTTCATTGCCAATCCCGGTAATTTGTCAGGAGTTTCGTCGGCGATAAGCACTAAGCGATGAAAAACTACAGGAGCCGAGGCAAGTGCGATAACTGTGACCGGTAGTGTAATAATTGACTGGGCCAGCGCGTAATAACCGATCGCTTCGGTGCCCAATCTGGCGCCCAGCACTACTTGCACTGCCAGCGCGGACAAAAGAGGCAACGCCGTTGCAACATTCGATTGAAAGGCAAAATCTCGATACTCTCGTAGAGTATTGCGCAAAAAATAACTGGCTGGTTTCCACCGAAACCCTCTCCAATCACTGCGCAGGTTACCAAGTCGCACAGTCACGATAACATGAGTAATCTTGCCCGCGCCGTCACCAGTCAACATGGATGCTGTCCCGGGATAAACTAACCATCCAAGGAATATCGGGAGCGCCCTTGAAGTCACAGCATTGCCGATACGAGCCGCAGCCTGTGCAGGGAAGAGCCCTTTGGCTGTAACAAGGGAATCCACGATGCGTTGGGCTGAATGCACTAAAACAAGGAATGGAAATATCAAGGCGACCAACATTGACATCCCGTCTGGCAAAGCAGCCGGGTTAAAAAAGGCCACTACAACCAACACTGTACTCAGCCCAAAAATGATCACTGCCATCTGCACGGACGCATTAAAAAGACGCGCCTGCTCGGAAACCTTCTTCTGCCTGGCTAGTGCGACAGGCAGACCCAACAAACCCAAACTCGCCACTAAAGTCGCAACATTTAAAACAACCGCATTTACACCATACGCATCCGGCGCAAAAAGCCTCGTCATTATCGGTGTCGTGATAAGCGTAAGAAATAGCCCCACACCACTAGAGCCAATACTTTGCAACAGGTCTCGCCCGAAGTGAAAAGTCTTACCCATTCTTTCTGAAGCCCCTAACAGCGTGTGCGGCAACGAATCGGCAATGATAGACCACCTGGCGCAGCCACGAGTGCGTTTCGGATACCTGAAAACTAGCTGTATGAGCAAGACAGTTGACATTCTTGTCAGAAAGCCTATTGACGCAACCATTCTTGCGCCGCGCACGAGGATCCGGCAACTTTTCGATTATCACGTAGAAAAAATAAGTGTGCTCGCAACTATTGGCAACCACCGCATCAATCTATCTAGGTCATTAACATACGCGAGCACGCACACTCCTGAAAACACAGGCACGTTATGGGTCTTTGCCAGCTCCAGAAGAAAACTGTTCAGAACCCACACTACCGTCTCATAGGAATGCTTTACCAAATCGCCAGGCTGATAGGAAAAACTTGAGTCGAGATGCTGATGAGGAACCAGCTGTGCACCTCCAAAGTCTTCTACAGCTACACCAGACGCGATTAAAGCAGTCATTCATTGTGCGCGCTCATCCCAGTCCGAATCGGGATTTTCAGATAAACGCCACCATTCGAATTCTTTCTGTTTTTATTTAAAGGTAACATATTTGTATACCTCAATGAATACAAGGCCACAGCCTTTAGGTGGGCAAACAATTAAGTAATAGATGTTATTTAAAATTTTCGTTAATTGAAAAAAATGAATACTTTAAGCGAGACGGGCTAAAGGCTGTTTATAAAAACCTGGAATCAGGCATGAAGTGAACTCTATCGGGAAAACCGACGGAGGTTCCCCCAAAGTAAACAAGAACTTCAGCATCAATACATTCGAAAATAAGCTAAAGATGACTACCACCACTTAAAATTTCTCCGCTTCAGCGTAGGATATAGCCAGCTGATCCTTTCGAGATATCAAAGGTTTTAAACTTTTCTGGAGCGGCCAACATATTCGGAGCTGTAAATCCTGCCAATAAATTGATCGCTCATATTCTGGAGCATAAAAATCCGTGCACTTGTACTGAAAATCGGCTGTATCACTGGTCACTAGAAAGCCGTGAGCAAATCCCGGAGGAACCCAGAGCATACGGTTGTTTTTTTCGGAGAGGTATTCACCGACCCATTGGCCGCATGTGGATGAATCACTGCGCAGGTCCACGGCCACGTCGAATACCTCGCCACGAGTAACACGCACGAGTTTGCCTTGGGGCTGTTTAATCTGATAATGAAGGCCACGCAGGGTGTTTTTGACGGAGCGGCTATGGTTGTCCTGTACGAAGGTGGCGTCGATACCGGCTTCACGAAAGGCTTTTTCGTTCCAGGTTTCCATGAAGAAACCGCGTTCGTCGCCGAACACTTTGGGTTCGATGAGTTTTACAGCGGGAATCTTGGTTTCTGTGATTTTCATAGAGTTGGCTTACTTGGCTGTTTTACTAGTTTTTTCAGGTAGTCGCCGTAGCTGTTCTTTTTAAGGTTTTCCGCCCCTGCCAGCAATTCTTCTTCCCCAATGAAACCCATGCGATAGGCGACTTCTTCCAGACAAGCGATTTTTAGGCCCTGGCGCTTTTCCAGAGTTTCAATGAAGCCAGCGGCATCGTGCAGGGAATCAAAAGTTCCCGTATCCAGCCAGGCGAAACCGCGGCCCAGCAGTTCTACGTTCAGGTCGCCCCTTTCCAAGTAGGCCTGGTTGACACTAGTTATCTCCAGTTCGCCCCGGTGGCTGGGTTCTACCTGTTTGGCGATTTCAACCACATCGTTGTCGTAGAAGTAGAGGCCGGTTACGGCGTAGTCAGATTTCGGATTCGCCGGCTTTTCTTCGATGGAGATGGCGCGGTGGTTGTCGTCAAACTCCACTACGCCGAAGCGTTCTGGGTCGGTTACCTGATAGCCGAATACGGTGGCGCCCTTCCCTCGTTTGGCCGCGGCTTGCAGCATATTGCTAAGGCCCTGGCCGTAGTAGATGTTGTCGCCCAGTACCAGACATACGCTGTCATCGCCGATGAAATCATCGCCGATGATGAAGGCTTGAGCGAGGCCGTCCGGGCTTGGTTGTTCGGCGTAGCTTAGGTTGATGCCCCATTGGCTACCGTCGCCCAGCAGGCGCTGGAAGCCTTGTTGGTCTTCGGGGGTGGTGATCACGAGGATGTCCCGGATGCCCGCCAGCATGAGTACGGAGAGCGGGTAGTAGATCATGGGTTTGTCGTACACCGGGAGGAGCTGTTTGGAGATGCCTCGGGTGATTGGGTAGAGGCGGGTGCCGGAGCCGCCGGCGAGGATAATCCCTTTCATTTACTTCTCCAGATACTCGTTCAATGTCAGCGCCAGTTGGCTCTGCCAGTTTGGGAGCTGGATGTTTAGCGCGGTTTCGAGCTTGGTTGTGTCCATCCTTGAGTTCAGCGGCCGTTGGGCTGGCGTTGGGTAGTCGCTGGTTGGGATGGGGTTTACTTTTGTGCTTTTGCCGGCCAGGCGGAAGATTTCTTTGGCGAAGCTTTGCCAGCTGGTTTCGCCGGTTGCGGCCAGGTGGTAGAGGCCTGCTTGCAGTTTGCTGTATATGGCAAGTGCGGTTATCTGGGCGATGAGCCTTGCCGGAGTGGCCGCTCCGATCTGGTCAGCCACTATGTTGAGTTCGGTTTTGCTCTCAGCCAAGCGCAGCATGGTTTTCATGAAGTTGTTACCGCGAGCGCTATATACCCAGCTGGTGCGGAAGATGAGGTGGTCTGCTCCGCTTTGCTGGATGGCTTCGTCTCCTTCAAACTTGGTTTGGCCGTATACGCTCAGGGGGCCTGTGGCGCTGGTTTCCTGCCATGGGGTTGTGCCGTTGCCGGGATAGACGTAGTCGCTGCTGTAGTGGACCAAGCGGGCATTGTTGGCTACGGCGTATTGAGCCAGTTGACCTGGCAGGCTGGCGTTCAGGCGTTGGGCTTCGGCTTGATGCTTTTCGGCGGCGTCTACGGCCGTCCAGGCGGCGGCGTTTACGATCAGGGTTGGCTGGGTGTGGGCAAGGTAGTTATCTACGGCTTGTGCGTTGGCTAGGTCGAGCTCTTCTCTGCCCGGGGCGGTTATGGGGCCCAGCGGAGAGAGGGTGCGGTTCAGTTCGAAGCCTACTTGGCCGGTTTTGCCTAGCAAAAGGATGTGCATAATGATCGTGGTTTGGATTGTGAAGATGGGGTCAGATGAAGGATTTCATCTGACCCCGGGGTTGGTGTCCGGTTGTTGGGTTAGCTTGCAGCGCCGAGGCGCTCTCTTTGGTAGCTGCCTTCTTGCACCCGCTGGCACCAGTCGAGGTTATCCAGGTACCACTGTACGGTTTTGCGGATGCCGGTTTCGAACGTTTCTTCGGGGGCCCAGCCGAGTTCTCTCTGGATTTTGTCAGCGTCGATGGCGTAACGCCTGTCGTGGCCGGGGCGATCTCTTACGAAGGTAATTAACTCCCCGTAACTGCGCTCCTGCGGACGGAGTTCCTGGAGAATGCCGCAGATAATGTGCACGACATCAATGTTCTGTTTCTCGTTGTGGCCACCGATGTTGTAGGTTTTGCCGGGCTGGCCTTCGGTGACGACTTTGTAGAGGGCTCTTGCGTGGTCCTCTACATAGAGCCAGTCGCGGATCTGGTCGCCTTTGCCGTAAACCGGGAGCGGCTTACCTTCCAAAGCGTTGAGAATTATCAACGGGATGAGCTTCTCCGGAAAATGATAGGGGCCGTAGTTGTTGCTGCAGTTGGTGACCAACACCGGCAGGCCGTAGGTGCGCTGCCAGGCGCGTACTAAGTGGTCTGAGCTGGCTTTACTGGCACTATACGGGCTGCTGGGGGCATAAGCGGTTTGTTCTGTGAACAGGTGTTCTTCCGCGTTAGATGTTTCGCTTGGGTGCGGCAAATCACCATACACCTCATCGGTGCTGATATGATGAAAGCGAAAGTTGGCTTTCTTTTCGGCTTCCAGCCCCTGCCAGTATTGGCGAGTCGCTTCCAACAGGGTATAGGTGCCTACAATATTGGTTTCGATAAAGTCTGCCGGGCCGTCTATGGAGCGGTCTACGTGGCTTTCGGCGGCTAAGTGCATAATAGCGTCTGGTTGATGCTCGGCTAGCACTCTGTCCACTCCAGAACGGTCGCAAATATCGACCTGTTCAAAGGTGTAACGCGAACTATCGTTTACTTCCTTCAAGCTCTCGAGGTTACCGGCATACGTCAATATATCGAGGTTAACGACTTCATCGGTGGTGCCGTTAATGATGTGTCGAATAACAGCGGAACCAATAAAGCCTGCGCCGCCAGTAATGAGGAGTTTCATAGAGTCCCTTCAGTTTATGCTTTTACTAGTTCTCAACAAATCGTGGTCCCAACTTCAACTTTCGAGGTGCCAAGGGGCAGGAAATGAATCCAGCTCAAGTGTTTTAGTCCGACTTGTACGCGTAGTTGTAGTAGCCGTAATAGCCATAGCTGGTGGCCGCTTTCTTCTCCATCGCATTCAAGATGGCGCCTTTGAGCGCCACGCCCCCCGTAGAAAGCCGGCTCTCCGCGATTTGCACTTCCTTCGGCGTATTCTGACCAAAACGCACCACCATGAGACTTGTGCCGCATTGCGCGCCAATGACGGCGGCATCGGTCACCGCGAGGATCGGCGGCGTATCAATGACGACAAGATCAAACCGCTCAGACAGATACTTGAGGTATTCGCTGAATCGTTTATGCATCAAAAGCTCTGAAGGGTTTGGTGGTGCACTGCCCCGACCCACCCAGCTTAATCCGTCGACGCTTGAGTCATGGATACTGTCGTCAAATGACAACTGCCCAGACAATACATCGGAAAGACCGTTGCTCGTGGAGCCACCGAACGCCTCATGCACATGCCCTTTACGCATATCGCCGTCTAGAACAACAACTCGTTGGCCAGATTGCGCACAGACGGTTGCCAGGTTTGCCGAGATAAAGCTTTTACCAATGCCCGGGCTGGGCCCTGTGATCATCAACCGGTTATCAGCGGCTTCGAGCATGGCGAAGTGCAAGGATGTGCGCAGACTGCGAATCGCCTCGATGGAGAGATCCGCCGGGTTTCGGGCAGCCAACAAATCTCTCTTTTTAGCTTTACGACGCTTGAAAGTCCGTTTTTTGCCGCCCTCAGTCGATCGTTTTTCTTCATCCGATAGAGGCACCGTTGCATAGACCGACAGGTCCATCTCTTCAAGTTGCTCCGGCGAGACAATCCCTCGATTGAACGCAGCACGAAGCAACACAGTAACCATCGCAAGCAGCAATCCCGACAGCGCAGATACGGCCACGATCAGATTTTTACGCGGGGCAACTTGCCCCTGAACCACCGCGTTATCCAGGATGCGAACGTTGCCGATTGTGCCGGCTCTGGCAAGCCGGAGCTCCTGCATTCTGTTCAATAGCTGTACATAAATTTCTTGCGTAACTTGCACATCCCGGCTCAGCCGCAAAACCTGCTGCTGGGTTTCTGGCAAATCGTCGGTGCGCTCCTCCAACCGGCTCTTCTCGCGAAGCAGCTGCTCTTTTTTCTCAAGCAACGAGCGATAAACCGGGTGGTTCGGGGTAAAACGCCGAGCCAGCTCCGATTCCTGCAGTGCCAGCTCGTTCAGGCTTGCCTCGATCTGAACCAGACTAGTGAGCGCATTCTGGGTCTCAAAGCTTAGATCAATACTATCGCTTTTTAGACGGTACTCGTTGAGCCGATTTTCCGCTTCGGTGAGCTGTTGGCGAACTTTTGGCGCCTGCTCCTCCAAGAACTCCAGGCTCTTCTTAGCCTCGGCCGCTTGCCGTGCAATGTTCTGGGTCAAAAATACCTGGGTGGTCGCATCCAAACTGTTTACGATTTCCTGCTGATCAGCGCCTTGCATCACCAGGCGCAAGATTCCGGTTTCACGGCCCTGGGATTGAATGGTAAGTCGATTTTTTAGCTGATTGGTGGCTGAGAGGCGACTCAGCTTTGTCACCTCAAACCGCGCTCCTTTCGGAGCGGACAGATCGGCGACGCGCAACTCAAAATAGGGCAGTTCAATAACAAGCTGCTCACCAACCTGTCCCTCTCCGAGTAGCTTCTCTTGAAGATCCAGAACGCGATAACGGCCATCGCCCAGCGATTCGACAAAAAAGCGAACTGTGTCACTGTGATGATTGGCAACCAACGAGCCAATCGAGAGGGACTCACCGCCCCACACATAAGGCTTGCCCTCAAACACCCCAGGCCGCGACACACCCTTTCGATAGAGCCACTCGCCAACCCAAGGTAAATATACCGGCTCAACCACAACCTGAAGGTCGGTCTGATCGACGACCTGCCCGAGAATCAGCCGTGAACGAAGAATCTCAATTTCCGTGTTGGTGTCAGGCCCTTGCCTACCCAACATTTGTGACATGTCAGCCCCGGGAATCGTGCCAGATTTCTTCTCTACCTGGACCAGCGCGTCCCCCTGATAGATAGGCGTAGATAATGACGCGTATACGAACCCGGCCACCCCGAGCATGAGAGTCAGTGCCACAATAAAACCTTTGTGGTCCCAGAGGCTTCCAAGCAGGAAACCGATGTCTATCTCATCATCCGGTTGTGCTTTTCTGCTAGATTTTACTGCCGTTACGTCGGTCATTCGTTACTCATTTAGGATAGCTTTGGGAGCCAGGCCTTGGCGGCTGAGACGATTTGCTTATGAACGTGTTCGAACGCCTCGGTGCTCTTTTTGTAGGGGTCAGATATGTCGGGTTGCCCAGGTAGCCAATGCGTCAACAGCATCGTTTTGCCACCGGAGGCAGGGTGGAGCTTACGCACTTGCCCGCGCTGATCACGACTCATTACCAGGATCAAATCTGCCTCGCCCAGCATTGCGGGGGTCACCTGCTGCGCCCGGTGATCGGCCACATTCAGCCCCTCTGCGTTGGCCAGCGTTTGCGCTGTCGGATCAGCCGGGTGACCAACCAAAGCCCCCAATCCCGCCGATCGAACCGATTTGCCCGGCAGTTCCGCCTTCAAAAACGCCTCGGCAACAGGACTTCGGCAAATGTTACCGACGCAAAGCACCAGAATGTTGTCAAACACGGCTTACTCCAGAAGGTCGGCGACGCGATCGCCTAAGAACAGGGCCGAGAAGGACGGCGTAAGCAGGGAGATAACCCGGTTCCAACGCGCCGCCGGCGCCGTCGTCACATAGATCAGATCCCGATCGTTGAGGACAAATCGATCCGCTAGCACTAATGCCGTGGCATCGCTCATATCCAGCTGAAACAGATCGATTGGCTTATCCGCATCGGTATCCTCGGCCCGGCGTATAACAAATACTCCGGTTGCCTCGGCCTGGCGCTCGTTCAAACCACCCACATTTGAGATGGCCTCAGCAAGCGTCAACCCATTGCGCCCCATCGGCAAAGTCTGGGTGCTGGCGACCTGTCCTAGAACAAATACTTTCTGATCGTCGCCCAAAGGCACCGTGACGACATCCCCAGATTGCAGGAGGATGTTGTGTTGGGTGTTACCCGACTCCAAGATCGCTTTGAGCGACAGCCGATAATCCTTCCCCTCTCGAGTGAGGATGACATTGCGCCAGTCGGCGCCCTCATCGATACCGCCGGCCTGGCTGATCGCATCCACCAACCGGGTGGGCACATTGGTGAGTGGGTAGACGCCAGGCGTCTCGACTGCTCCGCTAATGTAAATGCGCCGGCTTTGGAAGGACGCCACTGATACATCAACTTCCGGACTTTCAATGAACCGAGCGAGTCGTGAGGCGATGTCCTCCCGAATCTCGATGGTCGTTTTACCGGCTGCTTGAACATAGCCAATGTATGGGTAGTAAATGGTTCCGTCAGAGTTCACGACGTTACCGGTTTCGGCAGAACTGCGGTTTTCACCGGCGGGGATAGTGAGTTCGGGGTGATCCCATACGATAACCTGAAGCACGTCCCCAACGCCGACCCGATATTCGTAGGCATCGTCAGGTTGAATCAGATTCGACGCTGGTGCAGGAACAGTCATCACCGAAGGATCGAACAAAATATCCGCATCAATTTGAGACACCCGAATCAGCTCGGAGTAATCGACGGTGGCCGCTTCACTGTCTCCGCTATAAAACGATCCGCGTTTTGTCGTGTCGATGTGGGAACCTGGAGCGTAGGCACACCCTGTAACCAGGGCACCTAACATCAAAAGGGCAATTGCTTTGTACATATAAGGTTGGTGCCTTGTCTGAGCGCTTAAAAACGGTAAGTCCATTGTCCACCCAAAGACCACCGATCCCGGGCGCCACTGACAAATTCAATCTCTTTGTCTTGCAACTGGGCCCGCAGTTGAAGCCAGCCGTTGAAAAGGTGGGTGGCGTATCCGAGACCAACGATGGTGGTTTTGGTCCGAGACTGGGGAACAAAGTAAAAAATCTCGTTCCCTGGCGTGACGACTCTGGCGCTGCCATCGACATTAATGTCCGCCAGAGACACCGTAGCCGACACTTCCTCGCCGCCCGGCAGGAAATGATAACCACCCAGAGTCAAGGCTTTTGAATCCCCCCCAAAGGACGACCCGATGGCCCGACCAAAATGGTTATACCCGCTTCGATACTGAAAATGCTCGTAAGTCACGTTTGGCAAGGCATCGCCAAACAGATCATCAGCAACCGTGTTCACGTACTCCGCATACCACTGCTGCTCGGCCCCAAACCATTGGCTTGTTGCATCTACCCCGAACAACCAGGACTTGCGTGCGGGAAATGCCCCCGCTTCGTCTTCGCCAGCCATCTGTGCATATAGCCCCACGGTCTGCCCGAACGCTTCCCAACCGTAGCGAACATCCACCGCAGCGATCTGGTTACCCGGATCTTGATCAGCCCCATCTTGAGAGTTATCTCGCCCAATCAGAGCATCGAAGGTGACGGAGCCACTCTCCGGGCGATGACGACCGCCAAAAATGATGGCCCGTGACAGCCCGATATCCAGGCCACTCACGGGGCGAAACGTCAGACGCATTCCCAGATACTTGGCGTCCGGTTGAGCGCGTCTTCCTTCAAGTTGGCCCGCCATCATCGTAAAATCCCACGAGCCAATCCAGGAGAGCCAATCCGACGATGGCGCGCGAGCGTCGCTCCGATTGATAAAGAAAGCTGGGATCGGACGTGCGTTATTGGAGAGTATCAGGCTCGAGTGCCAACCTGGCCCCCACCAACGATCAATCTGACCAGCCCCGAGCACCCAGTTGCCGAGTGTCGTCGCAACGTAACTGCCATCGGCACGTACTGACTGGTTGTCATCTTCATCAGCGATTCCTGAGCCCGAGACACCAACCGCCCACCGGTCCCATTGCCATTGCGCGGTGAAAGCGACACGACCGTCGCCCGATAAGACAGGCTCAAAGCCCGACACAAACGGCGTTTCTGTTTGCCCGGCTATCGTCATTTCTGCGCGGGAATCTGGCGCTCCCGTCTTGTCGTATTCAAAATTTAAGTAACCGGCTTTTTTCTCGATGTTGGGCCACATAACTGGCCACGTGGTGAAGGTACGGTCACTTGCGCCGCGGTCTGCGGACTTCACGGCCTCATAGCGGGCACGAGCATCTCCAGGGCCAACCCATGGGGCCGCTAACGCCATCATTTGCGGAAAAGTCGTCAGGCACGCTACCGCCCCACAGACCCGAAACCAGTGCTTTAAGGACATCCAAGTTCTCGTTGTAACGGTGGCCCTATCCCACCGACGATGAATGTATGAAGCGTTGTGCTTCGTTTAAACCGCTACAAACAAGGCGAATGTGAACCGTTGCTGTTCGACCGCCCGAGGCTTGGAACGTAGTTAACAATATCGCGCTTTACTTCCTCACCAGAGCCATCCCAGACTTGAAAAGCGTCAGCACGAACCCGAGCCGTGTCGTCTTCTTCAAGCCAAACAAACCGATCTGTTATTTGTAGAAGAGACTCCGCTCTGGCACTCACACCGTGTTCACCAATGCCAATACCGATGGCCAGTGGTTCACCATGGTGAAGGCAAT
This sequence comes from Marinobacter adhaerens HP15, assembly GCF_000166295.1. Classification (NCBI taxonomy): domain Bacteria; kingdom Pseudomonadati; phylum Pseudomonadota; class Gammaproteobacteria; order Pseudomonadales; family Marinobacteraceae; genus Marinobacter; species Marinobacter adhaerens. Next base: position 35,443 of record NC_017507.1, on the reverse strand, counting down.
AAAGCGTGCCGGGTTCGCGCTCATGCAAAACGATCAAAGCAAATTTTCCCGACAACTCAGCGAGCATCGCGTCGATCGCCGTCTTAACGCTCTCATGTCTTTTACAATAATGCCCCAAAAGAGCGCACGTCAGTTCGGCTGACGAATTGGATCGGAAGGTATGCCCAAGACACTCAAGGCGCAGGCGGGATGACGAGGGGGCGCTCATATTTCCGATAATCACTGCGGTGGCTGCCTCGTCCCAGTGACACTCCACGCAAGTGGCCTGGTTCGGCGACTCAGCTAAAAACCGATGGCAGTCCTGCCAAAAAACGGTCCGCAGTCAAAGCTTCTTACGAGATGACGCAAATCGCCTTTTTGTTGGAGGTGCTGTGCCCTGCCGTGCCGATCGGTAATCGAGAGACCACACCACCGTGCGTAACCATCGTCACACCGCCTCAAGCCCTCGAACATAATGTCTGACACATTCCGATGTGCCGCTACTCCAACGATGCCACTCACGTCTATGCTTCCGTTCTTACATCTTCCTGGCTTAATCGCTCAGTCGCTAATCAATATACGGTTAAACTGTATACCGCTTCATGTCCGAACTTTATCGCATTGAATAATCTATTCCAATCATCTTGCTTAAAAAATTGTAAAACTATGTCAAATTTTCCGTCTGGTGCAGACTGACCCATGCGCTAACAATTTACGCCAGCAGAGCCAATTGCTCCCGCGATAAATAATGATTGTATGACACGATAGTTAGGGTTGTGCGATGTTTGACGCACCAGGGACAAAAGGTATGACAGATTACCCGATGGGAAAGGCAGGAACCTACGACGATCTGGGCCCTGCAGCACGATCAGCTTTGCACAGTATTCTATTCCAACCAAAAGTTGATTTGAGTACAAAGCGATATTGCGGAGTGGAAGCACTCAGCCGTTGGCAACCGGATCAAACACAACCACCTTGGCTTCAAACCCGGGGTGGCGTCAGTGTTCCTGACACAGATGAGCATTGTCAGGCGTACGATTACGTGGTGCTATCATCGGTTTTAAACCTCTGTGGCCGCTGGTCTCCCGCTCTGCGTTCAAAAGCCGGCACGGTATCCGTAAACATTACGGGGCCAACACTGAGTTCGGCGTGGCTGGCTCCATTTATCAAGCGGTGCCTCTCAACTCGTGGGTTGCCAAGACTTACCATTGAGCTGACGGAGACATTCGCGATCACTAACGAAACCTCCGCATTAAAAACAATGCAGACACTTAGCCGATATGGTGTGGCTTTCTCCATTGATGATTTCCTCACAGGGTTCAACCAACAGCCAATATTTGCCCGCCTTCCATTCGAAGAGCTCAAAGTGGATCGCCAAGACGTCCAGAACCTCAGTACCAAGCGTGGAAGCGCCTTGGTCGCCCAGATCGTAAGCTCTGCAAAGGCACGAGGGGCAACGGTCGTAGCCGAGGGAATTGAAAATCCGGCGCAACTTGAACTGGCCAAAGCATCAGGTTGCGCTCAAGGTCAGGGCTTCTGCATCAGCCAACCACTGACTGAGTCCGATTTCGTAAACCGTTTAGCCCAGCCAGGAGATCATCCATGGGCAGCGACCGAATTCGAACATGCCCAGAAGGAGAAGACCCAACAGCTTTAAAAATCGGACTATTCCTATGGACAAACCGACCAACGTCGATTAGCGTATGACCTACTGCATACCATACCTTTGTCTAATAAAACATGAGTTAGAAATCGAACAACACCAGTAGTGCAACAATAAAGACAAGAGAGATTATCTATGAAATACGTGACGTTCTTTGCGCGAAAATCTAATCGTGACAATAAGATAGGGCGCTTAGGCCAAGGCTTTAAGGCGAGCCTGCTGGCGCTAGTCGGACTTTTAGTCGGCTGCTCTGCAAACCCAGTATACACGACAACTGGGGTCGTTTTATCGAACTACGCTGAAGGCGAAGCCACGCCGTACGTATTGCAAATGACCGACGCCTCCATGGCCTGTTCGTTGGGTCAGTCGGTCGACCCGCTGATCTATTCGTTCTCACGCGTGACAGAGCCTCCCGCAACCACCGGCTCTCTGCTTATGCTGCTCGCCGCCAACTGTTCCGAGTACCAAGCCATGGAGGCAGAACTTGACTACCTCCAAGCGGATTTCGCAGGCAACGTGCCTGCTGCCAAAGACGCTCGTGAAAAAGCCAAGCGTTTGAACGCTGAGGTTGCTTCTCGGCGTCTCGTCGCCTTTGAACGCGCGATGCTAGCCTACGACTTCGATCCCGCAGCCGAGCCGCTGCAATGTCCGTTTTTATTTAACGACCAAGACGAGCTTACATTCCTTCTCGGCCATCTCACCGGCCTCCAAGCGATCGTAAACGACGCCAACTCAGGCGCACTAGCGGGCATTCCCCGCAACATTGCGCCGCAGGCCGAGCGAGCGGTTCGTTGTATCGACAACGAAAAATGGGGCGGCATTCCCAATGCGATCCGCGCCGTTGTATGGCTTCTGCTCCCGGATACACGCCCGGCGCTATCCCCAAGTCCGTGGGATGTGTTGGATAACAGCGTCCAACTGGGCATTGATCGAGGCTTCCGAGTCTCAACCGCCCTTCAGATTGTCGCCGCCGAAACGTTCGGCCGACCCGATGTTCTCGAAACAGCGATCCGGAACTTTGTAGAGAGCGGCGAAACCATGGAAATCTCGGCAGCCTACCCGCTTACTGATTCCATCGCGGAACGAGTTGTCCTGCATGCCTCAGACAAACACTGGGTCAGCAACTATGGGTACCGCACACCGCGGACATCGTTTGGCGAACTCAAGCCAAAATCCGCAGGAAGCAACGTACAGACCATGGACCTGGACGACCTGCTGTAAACGGCACTGAAAGACCACACCCAACAACAATGACCGTAATGGAGTCCATCACGATGCGTAAACTAATGACCGCCGTCGCACTTACCTGTGCGGCCCCCCTTGCTTCGGCCAACACGCTTTCTGTGTGTGTCTTTGATGTCATCGGCGCCAACGGAGACGTGTTCAACCTCATGAGAGACTACGCCCTGAATCTGAAAGCCGAGGGCGTCGATCTCGAGCTAAAGCCTTATACGGATGAGGGCGTGGCAGTCGGCGATTTCAATGCAGGCCAATGCGACGCCGTCGCAGCCACCGACCTCAGAACACGGCCCTTCAACCGATTTACCGGCTCAGTCAGCGCTGTCGGTGCTCTGCCCTCTTATGAGAATCTAGAGACTCTGCTGGCGACCCTAGCCCAACCCAAAGCGGCCAGCCTTATGAAAGAGGGCGGTTTTGAGGTGATGGGTATTTTCCCCGTAGGCGCCGGTTACCTGTTCGTCAATGATCGTTCCATCGATACCGCTGGCGAGCTGGCTGGTAAGCGAATGGCCACCCTCGATTATCAGAAAGACGCCATTCACATGGTCAATTATGTGAAGGCAACCGTTGTACCCTCCGATATCACCAACTTTGCTGGCAAATTCAACAATGGCTCGGTCGATACAGCTTACGCACCTGCTTTTGCCTATGAGGCGCTCGAACTGTACAAGGGGTTGGAGCCTGATGGCGGTGTCGTTGACTACCCACTCGCGCAGCTGACCGCGCAGATCATTGTGCGTGATGAGGCGCTAGCCGATGAGACCGCTCAGAAAGCCCGGGAAATCGCTTTCTCCATGTACCCGCAGGTTATGGATCTGATTGCGTCCCAAGAGGCAGCCATCCCGGATGACAAGTGGATACGCATTCCCGATGCGGACATCAGGGGTTATCAGGAAATGTTTCGCGAGAACAGGCTGGAAATGCGCGACGGAGTCAACAGTGCGCCATCGGTCTATCATCCGAAAATGCTGACACTGATGGCCAACATTCGGTGTGCCAGCAATCCCAGCGCCTCAGAGTGCACCGCCGATAACCGCGAATAAGACAAAAATATAGGTAATACACGATGACCTCCCGAGCGACCGGTACCTCGGGCGCACTCTACCCCGTGCACAAAGTGCACGGGGTAGTATTGCTCCTACTTTTGTTGTTCACCCTGCTTTTGGGTATGGGTAACTCTCTGCATTCACGTTTGCTGTTAATTGGTGAGCAAACCTGGCCAAATTATTACTTGCTGGACCCGGCAGCTACCGAGCCTACGTGTTCGCTGGAGATTGACGTCGATGCGGAAGTACAAAAACGCATCGACGCTTATGAGCCCGATCCAGATGCGTTGTTCAGCTCCCCGCCAAATGCACAAGCGATCCGTGAATCGCTTTTGCAAAACCTGGAACTGTGTGAGCAACGCTTCGAGCAATACCGGTTAACCCAGGAGGCCGTCACGCCAGCTTTGACGGTTTATAAAACCATCGAACAGGGCCTGGCAGAAACGCTGCTAGAGAACATCGAGCTAACCAAGTTCCTGTTCATTGCCATGTTTGCATTGGCCGCTGCCATTGCGGCGTTTGATACAGATCACATCGCGCTTCGATTGCCGAGAAACCGAGCGGAATGGCGATTAAGTCAGGGCGTTCAGCTAATCGTCAACGGACTGATGGTTCTGTCTCTGTTTGCCTACCTTGATCGCCTTGCCGTGTCCCCGGGCACCGAGTCCACGCAGACCCTTCAATATGGGTGGTCGATTGTTTTCATACTCTTTATGGCGATCAACCTGATACGGTTGGCAAAAGTACCGGCCCATCTGAACACCGGTTCGCTGACGCTTTCATCAGGACTGGTGTTGCCGCTGTACTGCGTGATGGGATTGATCGCAATGACCTATTTCGTCGTTGTCGATGAGTACCAGTCGGGACTCGCCATCTACTTCGGCATCATGACCAATCTGTCCTCAATGTTCATTAACATTGGGCTTTATGTCCTGGTCGGCATGATGCTTAAGCAAACTCGGATACCAGAGTTGCTGTTCAATGCTTTAAAACCGTTCAACTTGCCGGCGCCAATGCTCGCGTCGGTCATCATCTTCGCAACGGCCTTTCCAACGGCATTTACCGGGGCATCTGGTATTTTCATCCTGGCCGTTGGTGGTGTTGTGTATGACGAGCTACGCCGTGCGGGGGCCGGTCGTCAATTGTCGCTGGCAACCACTGCCATGTCTGGAAGTCTCGGGGTTGTGCTTAACCCCTGCTTGCTTATTGTTGTTGTTGCGGCCCTTAACAAAGAAGTGACGACCAGCGAAATGTACGGGTGGGGCTTCTGGGTCTTCATGATGTCTGCGACGTTGTTTTCCATCGTGGTCTGCAAGACCCAAGGAAACTGGCGCCCCTCCCCTCAGAAAGGTGCGGCAAAAGAAGCGCTCCGTCGGCTTGGGCCGCTTACGCCGTATGTGATTGGCGTTGTTATCGTCATTGGATTGATCTGGCTTCTGCTCGGGCTGCAATTTAACGAATACAGCGCTCCCTTGATCTTGCCTCTGGTCATGCTGGCCTTGGTGTTCCTCGATACCAAGGCAGAAAGTCGCCAAACCAAACGGTCCCGGTTTAGTCTGTTTTGGCGCCGAAGCACGTTGGCAGCCAGTGACTCGGCCGTACACATCGGTGCACTTTTGGCCCTGATAGGCTTTTCAATCTGCCTCGGCGGTATTCTCGAGAGATCCGATATCGTGCATGCGCTGTTCCCTGAGGACCTTACCAGTCCTTGGATCGCCATGCTCGTCATTGTCGTGATGCTCACCATCATTGGTATGGTGATGGATCCCTTTGGCGCGGTTATCCTCGTTTCCGCTACCGTTGCGCAACCGGCAATCCAAATTGGCATCGACCCCTTGCATTTCTGGATCGTCTGTCTGGTCGCGTTTGAGCTTGGGTACCTGAGTCCACCAGTTGCGCTGAACCATCTGCTTACCCGGCAGGTGGTAGGCGAGTCCGAAGTCCTGGCAGCCGAGAAACGAGGCAGCTTCTGGCGTCGTTATGAGCGCCTGCTATTACCGCTTAGTGTCATGGCACCGACGCTGCTGTTCGTTGCGTTTGTGCCACTGCTTTTCTACGCGCTCTAACTGTTGGAGGTTAACCCGGTCATCAAGCATGGCCGGGTTTTGCTATGAAACGCTCATTTGTTCAGGTTGATGCGGAGCTGGTTGCTAACAAAGAGCCCGCGCTAGCAAATATCGAGAAGCTGCACAGTAAGCCTGTGGGGGAAATTGGTGCCGGTGATGTTCGGGTGCTCCGGTCGATTCTCGGTCAAGTCAACGATTCAGCTGCACCGCATACGGGGTTCGTGATCCCCATTAGAGATTGTTTGACGCCGGCACTGAACTCCAAACGTTTCAAGGACAGGCTGCAGGCGTTATCCAGGCTTGGCGTGTTCGAAGAATCCATTTGGCACCAAGAGGCTTACGGTCGGACTTACTACCTCCACCGGGCTGAGGCAATTTACGATCCAAACTTTCATACCCGATCCTATGACACGTTGACATCGTTCCATCATGGGCGAGCTGAGAGATACCCGGCGAAAGCCAAAAAGACAACGCAACATTTCACAAAGTCGAACGAGTTGTTCAAAGAACTGTTAATGCGACCCAGTGGAACAAGCACTCGTCTACCCTACCGTGGGCTTTTTTTCGGGCATTAAGACTGACAACTCAGGAGTCGCTGACAGATGATCGCATTGAGGAAACCTTTCAGCTAAGCCGGGAAACCAGCATCACGATCAAATCCCACTCTTACGGGTCTCTTATGACCCTATCGGATTATCGCGTGATGAGAGCGTTGTTCGTTCTCATGGGTTCTCATGCTCATGAGAGTGCCAGTAACCATCTCAACTCTGTGGAACCTCGGATTGTGCCAACGCTCGAGCTCGAACGGATCCTTGGCTACAGTTACCCGGGTTCAAAAACCTCTAGGCGCAAGGTCAACGAAATATTAGCTCGAATTCGCTCCACCGAGTTCGACATATCGTTGTCATCCAACCCAACCGAAGCCGCTTATTTTCGATCACTGTTCGGAATGGAAAAGGATCAGGAGCAATTCCGGCTTCTGACACATTTTGCCCCGGTCGGCTATGCCAGACCGCGCGCGAAGGCTGCATCAAAAACCAACGAGCAGGTCGCTCACTGGGCACTGTCTCTGCATCCCAAATTTCAGGAAGAATCAACAATGGCCTTCCACAAACGCTGGTTAGGCCTAAAACGCCAGGCAATCGAAGACAATTCATCCATCGGACAATGCTTTTTCGCGTTTCTAGAAATGTATTTGGCGTCCACCCCTGATCCTGCACTAACGTGGACGACTAAACAGTTTCAGACTTGCATGGCTCCGACGTATCGAATCGATCGCCTGGAAGAGGGGCTTACAAAGTCTGTAGCCGCGCTCCGGCACTTTGTTAACCAACATGCGAACATAGTAAACCTCCGAAAATCGAACATCCCAGTCCGAGTTTCCCTGGAGCCTGCGAAGCGCTATACCGATTTGCGAATCGTCCACTACGGCAAATCCCACACAATCGCTCACAACCCTGAGATGTCGCCTCCAGCTCGTTCACCTATGTCTGGAAATGCTTTCTAATTCAGCGCATAAGTCAGCCTTCTTTGGGCCTCGAAAGCTGAAAGTGCGCAAAATCTTCATCACACAAAGCTTAGCGTGTCACGATCTGAGGAGGTTACTCAGAGCGGTGATAAAACGAAGGCGTAGCAGTCGGAGAGACACTCACTCGCTGTGTTTCGCTACTTCGATTGATCATCCCCATTGTCAGTTGCATACCAAACTTCCGAAGGATCTTATTTATCGTTCTAACAGTTCCGGACTCCGGGTCCCTCTCAATCGCAGAGATAGTCGTGGCAGAGAACCCCGTAAGTTTGCCGAACTGTTTCTGATTCAATCCCGTAAACCGCAGGCGAAACCGACGAATAGCCTGACCCAAGTGAATTTTTCCGGCTTCGAGCTCTTCAAAGGTCCGTTCTCTGATCAATGACCGTTCGTTTGGAGTCAGTGGTGTTCGTTTCAATTTAGGCATGCTTAACACTCCCCCCACTATGACTCACTACGGACACAACAATCGTTCCAGCTGATCATGAACCAATTCCGGCTCATGCATCCGGATCGCAATATGATTCAGCATTGCATCCGGAGCTCCATACAGCTTCAAGCCTGCCTTCATATCCTTCAACTTCAGCAGCTCACTCTCCATGATGCTTGCAGCTGCCTTTGGATTAACAGCAAGCTCCTCCAGAATCAGCGAATAATCTGGATTTCGCCGTTGATCCAGCAGGTGATGTGGCCACCATGTAGACATCGCAATTGATTCAGGGTCCAACACCATAGGGGCTATGTCATAAGCCGGCGCCAACTCAATATTATGGCCCCGCTTAATCAATGATGTATTTCGACCGTGGTTGTCGCGATTACCCGTTGCGGTGTTCAAAACATCCCGAACCAGGTAATCTGCAAGCACTGCGTCCTTGTCCTCAGGCTTGGTTACATAATCCTGGAGTTTCCGGATCACGTCGACGTGATCCAGGCGAGCACCATCGCCAATTACGCCCATCATCGAATAAACAGACTCCATCCCATGGCGCAAGATGCCGTCTTCCCTAACTTCTCGGTCAAAACGCGGTAACCAAAGAGCAACATCGCCGTGGATGTCATCGAAAGCAGCCCCGGTGATAGCGTTAAAGCCCCGCTTTTCAAGAAACTGGTAAACAGCGGCTTCACCCCCAAGTACCCGAATATCATCGCTGGTTTTCCTTCCCCTCGGAAATTTAACCAGCCAGTGCCGGGCGATCTCTTCGTCAGGAATGGTTCCCTCAAGCGCAAACTGGCCATAATGGTTTTCAACCAACAAAAGCTTCGGCGCGTCACCGCCGGCGCCGGTTGCGCCACCAATCGCAACATGCAGGCTGTGAGCATACTGGATAAGGCTGTCGGCCCGGGTACACACTTCTTCTCGGTCGAATAGAACAACCTCTGATCTTGCAACCTGGGACTCGAACGCTTCCGCCGCTTCTTTGATTCGCAAATTGCCAACTGGACCGACACACCCCTCAGCCAAGAGCTGAAAATCGATTCGATGCTCGGGATCGCGGTCATATCCAAGGCTTTTAACCCAGTGCCGGCGACCAGCTCCTTGAGGAATGATGTCTCTAAGGATCGGGACAATCTCACCATTCATGTAGTCGCCGGCCAAAATGCAGGGCAGATTCACTCCCACAGCTGTCCGGTCGATTAAGTCCAGATGGCCAAAATCTTCAATGCGCTCTAAGGCTTTCAGAGCATAGTCCATGTCATACGAGAATGTCGGGCTGCCTCTAAGGCCTTGGTCAGGGTCTCTGAATTCGATTACGCCGGCATCATGCCACTGGTAGTCCCAGTGAATTTGAAGGGTAAGGCTCATACGCTGCGACCATAAATTGCAAGGATACTTGCAGTATAATTGGGCATCGAGGACTACATTGCAAGTAAGGTTATAATTATTGAGTGAGCGGACAAAAACCCGACCAGTATACTTGCAATATAGAATTGGCGGTAAGGGGGAGAGAGTGGACACTGGCATAGGAAACATGAAGGCCTAATCGGGGGGTAATTTAGTCCTTCTTTCGCCGGCCGTTGATACTGTCCGGGATTCGTTGACCACTACAGCATGAATGGCCCGTTAAGCATGCAATTCGACTTGAGCATTACAAGGGTTTTGAGACACTTGGCGTTGAAGAAGGACTTGCGAACCAGAAAGTTCAATCGATCTGGCCAGCAAAGCAATGTATGTCGAGTGCCTAATTCTGAGGCAGTTCTTATTTAGACTGCATTTTGTTCGCATCATCGGGGGATTTAAAAATGAACCGTTGGGTTGGTCCCGCATTCTTGGCTGCGGGCGCAGTCAACATTCTCGGCATGCTGTTGATTTCGCGTGGCTTCACCAATAACGTCCTAGCGATTGCCGACCCTCACGTATTCTCGGTTTTTGGGCAGGCATTGATCGTAGTCTGGGGCATGGCGTACATCTCTATCGCTCGGTCATGGAGAATGGTGCCATGGCTTTGCCTCGTCTTCTTCATCGAGAAGATGTTCTATGTCGGTGCATGGCTCGTCTGGTGGGGCAATTCCGCTGACCAATTCGCTTCCATTCTAGAACAGGATCGCATGACCGCGATCTTTATTGCGGGTTACGGCGTAAACGACTTGGCCTTCGGATTACTGTTTCTCTGCGCTTTCGTTTTTGCCAAGCGTTCCAGCGCATCCTTTAAATAAGAAAAGGTGCTGGAGTCTGGCAGCTCTGCAGGCATTGAATCATCTATCCGGAAAGACTTCAGCCATCGAGAGCGTGCGGGCACTCAGATCATGCCAGGAAATTATCCACCCATTCTTTTAGTAGGCTCAAATAGTCAAATATTCATAGGTCCTTTGGGTCGTGGGCGACGACACATTCATGGGGCGAATGTTGCTCTGGTCGCTCTTGAAAAACCTCTCATGGTAAAGATGGGAGCCAACTTACACTGGACCGAATACGAATCGACTCTCATCCCCGCTGGCACAGCCCATGAACTGGATCCTCAGGGAGGCTGGTGTGCAGTTGTTTACAGCGATATCTACGCGCCACGCTGGCAGGCGATGCAGCCTTGCCCAGGTCAACTACCGCTTAAATGTTTGACTGCATATCGTAAGCTGAGAGGCTCGCTTCAAAGGCTAATCCAGGCACAAACATTTGATGTCGGCTTACAAAAGGAGCTGAGCAATGCCCTCGAAAAGAGCTTGGGTACTGCTCCGAAAACGTTTAACCGTATGCAACAGGCCTTACGCGGTTATCTTCAGGATCATAGTGAGCTGGATCTCGACGCTTTCGCCTCCCATGTGAATTTGTCCCCTAGCCGAGTTCAACACCTCCTTATGCGCGAACTTGGCTTAAGTTATAAACGTTTGCAACACTGGACCCGTTTTCAAAGCGCCATGGGTGACCTCGAAAACATGCGCTCGCTGACCGAGATGGCATTAGAATTGGGCTTTAGCGATTCATCGCACTTCAGCAACACTTTCAGGACTACGTTTGGTATCAGTGCGAGAGAGGCCGGCATCACAGGTAACGACCTCAGACTTTGGCCGTTCCCGGGGTAATTTTTAGCAGATTTTTGCAAGTCACCGGTGCATGGCTAAGGGCATTATCGACACTCAATGTTTAGAGGTCACCAGCCATGCTACCAAGTCAACTTCTTGCCCCACTTGTAACATATGCACTTCTTACTGCCGGCTTGGTCGGTGTTGTATTCGCGTATCGAACTACATTGGTTCTACTGCGGCGATCTGCCGCCAATTCGTGGCCTCGCTCACAGCCTAAAGCCGAGCCACTATTGGTTCAGCGAGCCCACGACGCCCACAAAAACTGCGTTGAAACCTTTCCTCTGTTTTTGGTGGCCTCACTTGTGGTGGCAAGTAACGGTAGCGTTCTTACGGACTGGGGGTGGTGTATTTCCTGGTTGGTTGGTATCCGCATCCTCCAATCCGCTATTCACGTCGCTGGCACGCAGCCCATACTGGTGTTCATAAGGGGGCTTTTGTATGTCGGACAATTGTTGGGCTTGGCGCTCATTTCAGTTGCGGGGGTAGTGGCATGAAACTCAATGCTGCTGCAATTCAAATGCAAACCCGTGTTGGGGATGTGAGTCACAATTTAGGGCTGGCCGAAAAAATGGTGCGAGAGGCAGCGAGGAGCGGCGCTCGGCTAATTGCCCTTCCTGAGTTCTTTACGAGTGCAATCACTCCCGATGAACGCCCCTATGCCGCCGTTCTGAGTGCGCACAACCATGCTGTCAGCTTGCTGAAGCGATTAGCCAGCGAACTTGATATCTGGATAGGGGGTTCACTCCTCCAGGAAGATCACGGCGAAATATACAACCGCTATGTCTTCGTCGAACCTAACCATCGTCTCCACACCCATGACAAAGACATACCCACCATGTGGGAGAATGCCTTTTACGTTGGGGGAACTGATGATGGCGTAATGCAGTCTGACCTCGGCGTGGTGGGTGCCGCCGTTTGCTGGGAGCTGATACGCGAGCAAACCGTTCAGCGTATGCAAGGACGCGTGCAGATCGCGATGACCGGCACACACTGGTGGACAGTCCCAAGCAACTGGCCAGGATTGAGCCCCAAAAGCCTGCTTCTGGGCACCCTGGCAAGACACAATGCTCAGTTGAGCGAAAACGCGCCATCAGAGTTTGCCAAACGTCTTGGCGTGCCGGTCCTCCAAGCGAGCCATTGCGGGCAATTCTCTGGCCGCTTCAGGCTCCTGGCTGGACTAGAGACGACGTTGCCCTATTCCACCCACTTTGTAGGCGCAACTCAGATTGTTGACGCTAATGGCAACGTCTTGGGGAGTCGTCACACCGACCAAGGTCCCGGCATTGTGCACGCCACCATCAACATACAAGAGCCCCCCCTGCTTAATGGACATAAAAACAGCCGCTTTTGGGTTCCCCGATTGCCATGGCTAATGCGCCGTTACTGGGACCAACAAAACTGGGCAACAAAACCAATCTATGCCAAAAAAGGGCGTCAGATGGGATTGGCGGCCGCTAAAAGAAACTTCCTCAAATTAACTCAGGATAATCTCGATGACTGATTTACCGAGTGCAGAACACGTAGCCTTAATTTCTGCCGGTGGCTTTTTGCTGGTGGGAATGCTGACAGGTATCTGGAAATACCGGCACATGATGCGAAGCAACGATGCCTCAGCGCCCACTTACGTGGATATATGTCACCGCACTGCTCTGATGTATGCCTTCGCCTGCATAGTACTTCAACAACTCGCCCTCCATAGCAAATGGTCGGCGGGCGTGAATTTGGCTGCGGTTGCCATCGCGATCCTTTGGTTTGCCTCAGCAGTTTTTACCTATGCAGTTCATGGCTGGCTGAAAGATACCGACAACCAACTACAACGTCCTCACCGCCTCGGTGGAATCACCATCCCCGGAAACGTCATTCGCATTTACATGCTAATGCTTATTCTGGGCGAAATCGGGGGAACGGCGATACTTTTGGCCGGTGTTCTATTGTAATTGCCCTCGCGAGATTGTTCTCTTTCCGCTTGAGAAATGGCTGCCCATCGACGGTCATAGCCTCTTTCTTCCCATCTGGCCCAGCAATACAGAAGTGGAGGACTCAGAAAACGTGTGATTCCCTATTACCGGTCGAAACTAGCCAGGGTATAGTCGGTCATCGCAGCTTCGACTGCGATTTTAATGTTATGCAGCACGGCCTCAGCCTCCATGGCCGAAAAGATCTCGCCGTAGTCTTTTACGTAGAGCACCGTCGAGTCGGAGTCCTTTCTGCCAAACCGAATAGAGAGGGAAAAAACGGATTTCTGGTCGACGTCGAGGCATCTGACGCCGACACTCAGGTGGACTTCCCCTCGGCGTCCTGGTTTTGGCTCAATTTCCGACCCCTTGATGATGTTTGCCACGGCGTCTTTTAACTCGCGCTCGGTAATCAAGCAGGCACCTTCCTCAAAGCGGGCAACGTAACCCAGGGTGTTAGGATCAGCCTTTTCGAGAGCATTCATATACCAGGATGGCGGGAAACCGCCATGGGCCACGTTAGTGACAAAGAGCAGCGAGAGCACGCATGAATTTAACCGGGAAAACATCATTGAACTCCAAGTCTTGAATAGGGACTAATGTTTTAACCAGTAACTCGCCCTCAGGCAAGGCGCCCAACTTGCTTAAAACCTTCACGTCCCCTGGAAACCTCGGGCCAACAGATAAACTTCCCGCAAACTTGCTTAGGAATAATCGGGCTTGCGCACCATCAACCTTGTCGAAAACGCCCCCTACGGCTCTGAAATACTGATCATATATCTCCCCGTGGGACAGCTTGGGATCCTGAGCGGCACCTCTGATTCGCTTCCTGTGGTCATGCAGCCGCCCCATCCAATCGAACAAATTATCTCGTACTTCGTTTGTGATGCCATTGGGTCGCTTACCCGCGATCATGGAATCTTGTTTACTAATCAATTCAAGGTGAAGAAATGAGTAATTGGCGGCGTTCAGAAGGCTCGCGTTTGTTTATCGGACGCCCACTGGAACCACTATTTAAACCCATCCTTATCCCTGTGAGCCTAGCTACTTTTCTAGGTGTTCGGAAGCCTAGTGAGAGCTAACGGCTTTGATTCGGTCCGAACTTTGAAAACGGGCCGGTTTCGCCAGCGTCAGTGAGCGGAACATAGAGTTCGGCCGTCACAAAAGCGCCGCTCGTTCCGGAGTTGGCAGAGCAACGTGCAATTTTTTTACCTTCGATTATCCGAACTTTCGGCAACATACAAAAAGCTAAGCCTAAAATTCGCGGGATTCACCACTGACCGTAGCTTTCGAGGCGAACTGCTTCTGCTGTCGGGAGCGATGTCAAATTGACCATTCTTCTTAGTTATCGGACGCCCACTGGATTCATTGATGGGGCCCGGCCTCGCCCTCGTAGCCTTGGTAATTTCCCTCTGTCTTCGGGCCTCAGTGGAGTCTTTATTTCCAAGCGCCAGAAACGTGCTGTCGCCTATGGAACGGGGCTTCGTAACTGGAACCTCACTTCCAATCCGCCAAAATCAGGCACCTGAACGATGTCGGAGGATAGCAATCATGACGACCCACAGAATTGACGTAGTGACTGAGGCCAAAGCCCAGAGCCCCCAATCGACTGATAGTTGACGTGTGACTTGGATGATACCTGATGCTTCGAGGTGGAAAAAAATTGGTATGGCTAGGAGTGTCAGGGTCATCATACCCAAGCAAGACAGTAACAAAATCCAGGCAAGACAAGGCTTAAGCAAAAAAGAGAGACGTGCCAAACCGATCAAAGCTATTGGCGTAAGAGCCAATAGCAGCAGTGAAAAACCGAATAGATCGATCAACGTACTAACTTGAGTAGACGTCGAGAAAAGTGCGGTAGACCATCAGGCCTTTGCCAACTGAGCAAGAGTTTAAGTTCAAGTGCCGAAAATATAGGTTTTTTAGCATCATCGCAAAACTCACCACAGAGCTTTCCATAGAAGTAAGTAAGGAGGCTAGTTTACCTCAAGCTTCACCACTCGACCGTCAGATTGAGCAATGTAAACGTCACCATTTATGGCGTAAGGCAACGCAATTCCGAGCTTTTGGGCGTTAACCTCGTCATAGTATGTGCGAATAATTTTGTCGTGGTTTTTTCCTGCATTGCGGCGCAACTCTCGAAGTTTATCTGCGGTAGTAGTCATTTCCAATGCCTCCTGAGGTGACAGGGATAATTTGCGTTACCGGCTCAGTACCGGATTTCATCCGATAGCGCCATAAATCAAGAACTGCATCCGTATTTAGCTTACCTTGCCATTTTGCGATTTCGCATTCCACCTTCCCAGATTTTTTCTCTTGGGGGTGTATTGGTCAACCAATCCCAGGGAGTATTTTAAGGTTTTCCTCAGCCGCGCCGGCTCACCGTAAACTTCGGAGTTAGATAATTCGGAATATCCGGCCGCTCAACGGTGGCCTGCTTGTACGGATGAGGGCCTGGCTGCCTGCAGATTAACCACAGCTTATTCATCAGTCTTTGATCCTTGAAGCGAGAGACGACAGCGTCTTCTTCGGTGAGCAGACGTTTACTCACTCGACTGGTCTAACTGGGCAAACGCTTTCCCATCACGTCTTAGCGTGTCAGAAACACCTGTGATCGTACTATATCGCAAACGCCTGAGTGATTTCAGACTGTCTATGTACTCCATAGGCACTTTAACCAAGACTACAGGTCAATTTGCGGAAAAACTTACATGTGAGGTTCTCACTGCTCCGTTTTGCTCCTATTCCGTTCCCCGAGCGTTCCATTTCTGTTCTTTTTTGTTCCTGTGCGCTCCCTATTGATCCGTAGCAGTTTCCCTTTGCTCCCCTTCAAAACTTCATATGCCCCGAACAGAAACCCTTACGGAACTTATTGGACTCAGAATGCTTCGTTCGGTCACCTTTGCCCGCGTTTCTTACACCGCGCTTGTAGATTTTTCAGTTATATCCCCCTCCAAGCCCCTTTGTACTGCCGATTCCGCCTATTTTGCTTGTGTAAGATTGGGTGCATTTTGAAACACTGTTTGTATTCGAAACGCCTCCAATTCAATTAGTAGGTAAATGACCAATTCCTTACACATTGGCAAAGCATCCAAATACATTGGTCAAAGCCCCTCGAATCCTCGTCAGCTTGAACAAACTGGCGCCCCCAACCCTGATACTTACACCGCTGGCGGTCATCGCAGGTATTCATTTAAAACTATTGACCAGCTCCTCTCTTCGAGCTCTACGCGGGACAGTTGTCTTACCTTTCTGAGAATCCCTGACACAGACTTCCCTGCCGACGACAAAAACCGGCTTTTGGCTCGACTCAATCAGGTCTTAATAGGTATGTGCCTCTCGGCTTGTGAGGACTACACGCCCTCAATTTACGAGGGTGGGCTCTATACATTGCTGCCGAAGCTCCTCACTCGCGTAACGGCCCGGATGTGACTGTCTTGGCGTTCGCCAATGACAAAGGCTACAAAATTCGAGGGTAGCTTCGGATTGACCATTCTTCTTATTTATCGGACGCCCACTGGCTTATCGGACACCTCATTGAACTCATCCCCCCTGGAAACCTTGCATTTGCCAGAGCTCCGAACATTTCTTGTTCACCGGGCGCCAAAAAAAGCTAAATAGCGTGCAATATTTCTACCTCCGATTATCCGAAAGTGCCCTAACCACCCAGTAAAATGCTCGAGAAACTCGCGATATTGACCTCTGGCCTGAAGTTACTAGCCAGAATGACCTTGGGATTACGGCTCCAATGTGCACCTTGTCGGTCCAACAGAGCAGTTTTCTTACCCTTGCCAATCTAAAATCCCGGCCAGTTCCAGAAAACGGCTTCGGATTTCACCATTTTTCCTATTGTTCGGACGCCCACTGGTTTTTTTCGGATGCCCACTGAGATTTCTGCTCCAATCAACCCTCGACCCTCCGATATTGGCAATTTCCCTCGGTTATAGAACAGCCAGTGATAGCAATGTCTAGCCTCAAGCTATAAAAATTCTTTCTCAGCCTGCGTCGGTTAGCAAACCACAAAGTTCGCCCGCCAAAAGCCACCCCGAGTCGCTGAGGTACGTTGAACCAACTGCAATATTTTTGCCTTTGATTATCCGAAATTCCGACAAGGCAGCTTAAGATCCTGGGCGGCCCTTCTGATTCGCCTCCTATAGGCATGGAGCCGCCCCATCTAATCGAACTAAGACATAGGTTCTGGGTTAACCATAAGAACACTCTCAAAACGAGTTCTCTTTACTTAAAAGCCCCAACGCACCTTTAGAGCAAGCCGAGCTGAACCGAACTGGTACTGGAGGACTCATGATCTTGGGATAACACCTCTACCTTGCCCTTCTGTAGATAGCTCACACGTTTCTTCGCAACCCGTGCAGTTGCAATGTGGTCGACTATGGGTGCCGGGTAAGGCAAGAACCCTGAACGCCGGGCCAGATCAGAAAGATGGTTAGTCGTTCGCGATAGGTCGTGGATGTGCGGTGCCTGTAGGTCAGAGAGCTCTGGCACATATTTGCGAATGAATACCCCATCTTTGTCGTGATCAAGCGCTTGCTTCATGGGACAGTACACCATGATTCCGTTTTGGGGGGATGCGGTACCGCTGACGACCTGAATGATGGGCCAGTGGATCCCAGGCATGTAATCCAGGAATTCACCAGCTAGAAAAGCCGCCACATTGAGAGAATCGTGCCAAAGGTTCATAGTCGCAAACGACGTAATGGCGGCTCTGCCCCGCATGTTTAACCAACCGGTCTCTTTAAGGCAACGGACACAGGCATCGATAAACGGAAATCCAGTTCTTCCGCTCTGCCAGGCTTTAAACAGCGGGTCTTCACGGTCAGAGATTCTCACTCCGTCGAATTGTGACAAGGCATGCCGGTGTTCGAGCGTCGGATCGTCCTCGAACATCTGCAGGTAGTTCCGTCGCCACATCAGCCTATCCAGGTAGAACCTCGCGCGCCCCTGCAATTTCTCAAAAGCCGCCGCATCCATATAGCTGTGGCCAGAGGAAACAACGTCATCAATCGCTTTCATCACGGCCCTGTCAGATACAATGCCGTAAGAGAGGTAAGCGGAAATCCGGCTACACCCTTCCCATGCAGTGTTCGGGCTGGATAACTTGAATGGATAGCTGTTGATAGACCCGACACTAAAAAAGTCTTTGAATAACTTTTCGGCCTCACTACGCCCACCACGCTGACGAAATGGCCTGTCGTAACCCTGAGCCCGCGGAATGGTAACCCTTGGTGCCGATGGAAGAGGTGTTGATGCAAACCGGACACCCAAATCAATACCCCCGGGATCTTTCAATTCACGGTTAACCGAATCGGCAAAGTACTCGGGGAACGTTTGCTTTTTCTGGTCTCTGCAACCTGCTCTGACCACGCCATCCTGTTGGAACTCGACAAGCTTTACGCTGTTTCTGGAGCACCACTTACGCACCGCCTTATCTCTTTCGTACTGGACGCCCTGAGTTGTCTCCTGGTGGGTGCAGATACGTGCGATAGGTGCAATTTGGTGAATAACATCCAGAGTTGGCACAGCCTCCCCCACCAATTCGAGCAACTTGCCTCCGATCGACCGGATTTCT
The DNA here is from genome assembly GCF_000166295.1 of Marinobacter adhaerens HP15. Classification (NCBI taxonomy): domain Bacteria; kingdom Pseudomonadati; phylum Pseudomonadota; class Gammaproteobacteria; order Pseudomonadales; family Marinobacteraceae; genus Marinobacter; species Marinobacter adhaerens. Next base: position 16,861 of record NC_017507.1, on the reverse strand, counting down.
TGCGAAAGCTCGTCAAGAGTCTCAAAAATGAAATTTTGGTGCTGAAGACAGATGTCAGGCTGGCGAATTATTGAGGGCTCATGGATGTAGAGGGGCAACACCGGTCCGAAGCGCCGATATCCCCTCATGGCCTCATAGAAGGGATCTGAATCTTGCAAACGCAAATTCCGCTTGAGTAAAAAAACCTGCATCAGACAGTCTCTAAAACGCGGTGGTTAAAGCGTGTTTTGTTTCACGACTCCCCTTCGCCTGCGCAGGCTACCTGTCAATGGCGGTATCGATTTGACGCGAACCGTACGAGAGGAAGTGGACGAACAGTGATCATATGCATGATGCGCAAAATACTTTCCGCTTGTCGCCTGAAAAAGCCAATCGACTATTTTCGCCAAGACCTGAAGTGGCTTGATGAAGGGCCAAAGCCAAAACATCTGGCTTTCAGAGTAATCGCATCGCTCAACGGCGGAAGGTTTTACTAGCGGAATCTGGTTGTCGTAGGCGCCAACAGTCGGTAAGCCAGAAATATTGCTCGCCCCTTTTTTAAACGACATGTGGCGTCAGCAGATTTGAGAGTGAGCCCGTCGTAGCTTTAACCTGGCAATGACTGAATGGTCGTAAAGAGCTCACACAACGGCTGCCGAAGCCCGAGTTGGCCGTCACCGCCGGTGACCGAATCCTCATTGACATCGCCGACGGATAACCCTCAATCGACGGAATGGCCGGCCTTCCGACGGCTAGAAATAGCCTGAACACTCGAATCGAGCTTATCTCGTTCTATGAGCCGATCAACGCTGCATGATGTGACGGAAAGGTCTCCGCAACACTCTGCCCTGAGGCGATCTCGCAATGCTTGATTCATAGACAATGAGTTCGCCTGTTTCACCTGTTGGCGACTGCGAAACTCGCCGGCACTTAGCAAAAACACGTCCATGCCCCGGGCTTTCATATCCCTAACTGAAGCTAGATACTGCTCATCGTATATCGGGTCCATAAATTGCTCCTCGATGCCCTTCGAATAACAGACTATCAATCCGCCTTCGAAAATTCGTTGATCATTGTCACATAATCCTCATAATACTTTACAGGAACTAACCACTCTTTCCTCTCGGCACTTTCACTTACACACTCCTGCCTTCTCAAACAGGCGAGAAGCGTATGCCCATACGTCTGGTAAAACGACTTAACCGAAGCCGCGCTTTGATGCTCGGATGCGCCTTCCCAGTCTGCATATACCACATACTCCTCACCGCCGCAGTCGAACGCCATCATCTGCGGCGACCCAGCTCCAAAACTTTGGTTAAGAAAAACGGCGTTTTCGGGCTTACCCGCGTCTTCAGGCAAACCGTAGAGAAACCACACTACGTTGGCGACATTACCGTGGTTGTCTCGCTGTATACCCAAGGTTCCATCCAGAACGATCGACATCGTTAACCTCCCTACTTCACGTTCTACGCTTCGCGTCTTTGGATTTCGGACAAATACTCGTCCATTTCCGCCTGACTCGCAAAGACGGTCAAATCGGGCATCACTTTAACAATTTCAAAAACTTTCCGGACACCTTTTGTCATCTGCGTCACGGTCACTTGCCCACCCCTGGATTTCATGAGCTTCAGTGTTTTGAATATGACCCGCAAACCAGCAGAGCTGATAAACGTCACACCCGCCATGTTCAACGCAACAACCTTTGTTGAGGGGCCAATCGACTCTGTGAAAGCAGAGTCAAGCTCGGGAGCTGTATCGCTGTCCAGCGAGCCTTGAAGGGCCATACTCAAAGTCTCGTCCGACGTTTGTTTAAAGTCAATTGTCAGCGCCATCAGTCCTTATCCTCGGTATTTTGCACACAGTTTAGCTGGAGTCTTATCACGTTCCATCCTCTCTCATAATGATACGTCATCGTATCACTCAACGCTGAGATGATTGCCAGACCCAACCCGCCAATGGGCCGAGTCTCAATCGATTGCTCAGAAATCATTCCCGCTTGCGTAGGATCAAAACATGCCCCAGGGTATTCGACCTTGACCCGAATCTCACCCGGCGCAATATCGGTGTCAACCATCCAAAAAAACCGATCTGCTTTCGGGGCAACATAGGATTTTAGATTTGCGTAGAACTCGTCCAGCACAACAAGGTAATCGGCATAGCGCTCATTTTCTACCAACGAATTCCCGAGGCCGCCCGTCAACCGATCGACAATGTCACCAAACCCATCTTCAGGCACAACTTTTATTCTCATCGCCCAACGCCATGGTGTTGAATCGTCATGATGGTGATATCGTCGGACTGTTTCGCCGGTCCAGTAAATCGAGCAAGCGATTCCTTAAGTAGTAAAATCGGGGCTCCTGAGCTCATTGACACGCTGTTACCAGCCTGAAGCAATCGCTCATCGCCGAATTCCTCGCTTTGCGGATTGAACGCCTCGGTAACGCCGTCGCTATATATCACCAACGTTTCTTGTGGGAAGAGTGTCGCACGATTGCTGCTATAGGTCACATCTTCATACAAACCTAACGGAGGCCCAGAATCGCCTTCCCAATAGAGAGCGCCCGTCGACGGTCCCAAATGCATAGGCGCACTATGGCCCGCATTTAACCAAGAAATATCACCGGTTCCGATATCCAAACGCGCCAAACACAATGTGACAAACATACACGCGTCGTTCGCTCGGCATAGTTCATCATTTAACAACTGCGCGATCGTACTCAGATCACCAGAATGAGTCCTCGCCAGATAATTTAACAGACTCACAGTCCGTGCCATAAACAACGCTGCCGGTGCTCCCTTGTCAGAGACATCGCCGACGGCCAGCAGCACCTTACCATTTTGCAAACGGATGAACTCATACAGGTCCCCGCCAACGGCCTTCGCCGGCTGAAGCCAAGCCTCGATAGTCCAATCTTTGTAACATTCAGAAAATGTCCCAGCGCCAGGTACCATCGACATCTGAATAGAACGGGCTACCGCCAGTTCCGACTCCAGTTTGTGTCTCTGCTGCTTTTCCAGATCCGCAGTCGTCGACAGCGTTTTCACGAGGCGGTTATTTAACAGAGCGGTTCGAACGATCGTTCCGATCACTACGAGATGTTCTATGATGCCCTGCGGTACATAGAAGAACTGGGACTGAACCACCAGCACACCGATCAATTCATTCTTGTCTGCGTCGGAATATAGTGGCAAGGCCAACACCGGTTTCGGGTCCGTCCCAGGATTCAATGCCTGATAGACTGACTCATCTGGCATAAGATACTGATAGGGTCCCTGTCCAAGAGAAGATCGGAGTGTATCACTGTCAACTGCGTGTCTACCTTCAAACTCTGTCTGGGATGCCGAAGCAAGCTGACCCGCAGACTGACTGACCTGTGCAATCGGCAGTAGATCGTCCTTATCAACCGCCCGTTCCCATAAGGACACAACACCCAATTCGTACTGATGAAGCACTTTTTGCAGCAGCATCGTTAAACCAGCAACGAAAGTATGCCCGGTCGGCAAGTTTACAATTTCAACACCTAGGCGCCGAATAAACGCCTCACTGGATGCAGCTGACTCCAGAGACTCTCTCCATGTTTTACGCTCAATGGCCAAGCCAGCCATCGACACGATGGAGGACAATGTATCGATGTACTCCGCATCGGGGCGTTGCGGACGGGGAGTGAACACAGTAAACACACCCAATAATCGGCCGTTCTGACCAATGACCGGTTCCGACCATGCGGACGAAAAAGGTAGTTTCATCAGGAGATGTGTATAGCCTTGCCATCGGTGATCCGATCCTACGGACTCACATACTACACGCTCTTTCGTGTGCGCCGCGGTACCAATCGAGGTCGCTCCGTAGGTCGCCGGGACAGACGGCAAACACTCTTTAAGCGTCATAGCAAAGGAAGAGGTCCCAACGTTCACAAGCACGCCGCGCTGCTCGTCATAAAGTGAGAACTGCCCGACCGCCCCCATACAGCGCACACTGATTAACTTAGACAAGCTCTCGAGTACTTGCTCAATAGCCAGATCGTTGTTGATCCCGACCAGCGAACGCGTTCTGAGCTGATCTGCTGATCGAGCTATTTTGAAACTATGGATATTGGTCGCTGTAAGAATCTGTGCTGCCCGACCTTCGAACACAGTATTACCAATCGTCCCCTCGACCCAAACGCCATTACCTTGCGCATCCGTGAATAGCCACTCCCTTGGCTCCGCACCTGCGATGCGTGCACGAAGGATCCAATTTTCGAAATCGATAAGCGTGAAGGGCTCAGGCTGCCAAGCGTCTGGACGCATCAACACCATCTCCGACAGCTCCGATACGGTTCTGCAGCCAAATAATTCTAGCGCCTGCCGGTTGGCGAAGCGCAGTGTAATGGCGTCCCGATCAAACACCATGACGACGAGTGAAGCCTGATCAAGCATCGCCCTGGTATCGCTGGCAGACGAATGGAGTTGGCGGGCCAATTGGGTTTTAGAAAACGCAAGCTTCTCAAACGCATACGCTTGCCCACGTCGCTCACGCCGGTAGACTAACAGCATAGCAATAAGCAACACTACAACCACAAACGCTATGGCGGTGTAGGGCCAATCATTGCCTAATATCATGTCGAGCTGCTCGATCATGCGCTCACTATCTTCCCTGAGTTGTTCACCGCCTAGTCTCCGAGGTTTTCAACCAGTTGAGAACTCGTTTGGTCCACACCGAGTACCTTGACCTGGACGCCCCCTAGGTCAGCGCCCAAGCCTGCCAACAATGGTGATACGATGTCACCCAGTACTACTTCCGTCACCTCTGATAATACCAACGTCAAAGGCGAAACAATCCCGCCCAGAATAGTACTGACAAGCCCCGTCAGGCCTCCCTGACCGCAATCGAGCCTTAAATTTTCAACTTCAATGTCAAGACCACCACCCCCAAGACTGCTCGCCTGAGAAACCTGCTGCGTTTGACATTGGCCATCGGGACAAAACAACTCGTAAGACTCCAAACGCCCAGTCCCATCGGCGACATCCACAGCCACGTCCAGCTCCGCGTCAAGGCACACGTTCACATCTAAGAACAGAGCCTGCAGGCGCAAAATAGTGGCGCTTATTGCCTCACTCGTCACCCCACCGGTGGTTCCATTTAACCGTCCAGTTTCAATCGTCGCAGCACTGTTCACGGTTTGAAAATCCATGTTAACCGAATTGTTATCTCCTGCCGCGCAATCTGCCCCTATAAACGTCGCATCGCCGCCACCCGCCTCAACGATCAACGGTATCTGGATGCGATCAAGTACAGATACATTCACAAGCCCAAGCGATAGCGCGTTGACTAAACCGCCAACCGCAGAGGTCGCCAATTCTATATCGATCGCCGCCGCCAAGGCGATATCCGCTGCGCTCACCGTGGTCAGCCACTCGCCGTCAGGACCTTGACGCGCGGGTCCTATCACAATTTGCGGAGGTTGATTCACCAGCAAATCCAGCGTCAGATCGACGTCCCCCAACAGTCCAAGCGTGCCGACAAGGCCACCTAACAACGGCGACTCCGACGAGTCCAACCCCAATGACAGCAACCCCATACCAGTTTGGTTTGCAACCTGCACGCTGTTCAATACAGCGCTAATCACAAGATCGTAAACTGGGAACGTGCTTCCCTCAGACAAATAAGGCGAACCAACAACGTCGAAGATAGCCGATGCATCCAGCCCAGTTAATCCAACCGCACCAGTCAAATTATCCACAATCCCGCCAACCGGGGACGCAACGCCGCCGACGATGCTTGTCGTAGCATTCAATAGATCCACCAGCGGCACATCAACAAGGTCGCTGACATCATCAATGCCGAGAGTCCTGAGCAAATCGCCGACGCCCACTAAGGTGTTGGATAGACTCTGCAAATCGGTCGGGTCGAGCTCGTAATTCGAAATACCTGTTAAACTTCCAATCAGAGATCCAAGTAGCCCGCCATCGATAGTCGCGGTTGTGCCTGTTGCACTTAAAATGGCAACCGCTTCCTTGCGCCCGGTCGCATCAACGGTAATGGAGATTGGGGAAATGAGACGCTCCGGAAACAAGGAAGACACGGGTTCACTACGTGTGTAGACGACTCGAGTTGCGTTCGTCTGAGCCATCTGCGAGTCAGCCTGTCGAGCGCTGAATACCAGTTCGCCGCTGGCATTTGGCGAAAGTACACCGGGGATGACTTGCAGATCACCGTCTTGGCCGTCAAAACCGGCAGCTCGAGCAGCCGCGAGTGCTTGCGCCTGCATGCGCGCGAAATCTGCACTGTCATCGGTACAGCTCTGTGATTGGTCAGCTGCCGCTGACGCGGCCACGTTCGCAATGGACTGCATCTCTGATCGAATAGATGCCAGCCGCGCGCCGTCGATAAGCAATGTGACAAAAACACCAATAAGGGCCAAGATCAGCGGCGTTGCGAAGATCAATACGCCACTCTGAGATCGCCTATTCACCACGACTGGACTCAGCGATATCGCTTGGTATGGGCTGCTCGAAGGTGTTGGATACCCGCTCGAGCGAGCGAATGTAGACAGACTGACTCAGCCCGTGCCCACGGTCCGTGTTCTGTGACTGCTGGTCCAGAACTCGCCGGACGGTACTTTCGCGATGGATCTCTGTAGTCAACGTTAAACCAACAAGTCCCGTCTCATGAGAGACCGCACTAACGTTCGACGATTCAGTAGCAGACACCGCCAGGGGCGCCACAGAAATGATCAAAGCAAACCAACAATGTTTCACGGTGCCTCCTCCAAAAGTGTGCGCGCAAGGGCGCGTCCCCGTTGAATCTGATCGTCAGTCATACCTACTTCTCGCTGCAAGTTTGAAAGAGACGCATCTCCACCGACCAGATAATAGGCTGCGATCATATTCTGGCGACTTGATGCGTTGCCCTCAGACAGTTCAAACGCCGTGCGCAACTCAAACGCTGCACGATCATAGCGGCCAATTCTCATTAACGCGTAGCCATAATCATTGCGAACGCTGGCATCGGCCGGTGCCAAATCCTTAGCGGTTGATAATATCTCGACGGCCCGGTCGAGCTTCTGTTGCTTGACGTACACCACTCCGAGTCCGTGGTATGCCTTATAAGATCCACATTCGCCCGCCACAGCCCTGAAAATTTTCTCAGAATGCGCCAGCTGATCTACCTGCCCAAGCAGTTGCGCCCAGCGAAGCCAGTGCGCCTGCGTATCGAAAGAAAGCGATTCGAGTTTCGCAAGCCCAGCGTAGTAGCGCCTGCTCTCGATCAAACCATCAATGGCGTCCAGTTCTACCTGGTGCTCAGGCTGAATAACATCTGAACACGAAATGATCATGTCACTGGATTGCCCTGCGTCTACAGAAGGCTCCTGTGCCGAAAACGCTGCGCAGCCAGTGAGCATCAGTCCAAACAGCGAGCCCCAAACGACCGTCCAGAGCCGGCTAAAAAACCTTGTGTCGTTGTTTATCTTTTCCATATAGCAATAGTCCCTCTTTGCAGGGCTCGTCTAATTAGCGTTGAAAGGCGTCCATAATGGCAAGAACCGCTGGCCCACCAATTAAAAGAAAAAGCGAAGGCAACATAAAAACCATCATAATCACCGTCATTCGCGCACCGATCTTGTTCGTCTCCTCCTTGAGGTTGCTCCGCTCCTCATGCTGTGCCTCCTCCACAATTTGATCCAACCCGCCGGCGACTTTCGACCCCAGGGTGCCAGACTGCTTCATCAGGCTTACATAGTTTCTCAACACCGTAAGGTTTCGGTTTTTCCCCAATTCATCCAGCGCTACCGTACGATCAGCACCGCTCTCCATAACCCGGTTGAATCGATCGATGCGGCGAATCAAGCGTGGCATTAGTTCTCTAGCTTGATGAGAAATCAATTTAAGAGATCGTTCTGGACTGAGTCCTGCCTCGACCAACATGCGCGTCATCTGACACAGTTCTATCGCCTCGCGGTTTTGCTCTTTTTCAGCCGTCAAACCTGCCGCGCGGATAGCTTTTCGCGGAACAAAAAAGGCAAGAAACAGGACAACGCATGCCGCAATAAAATCCATCAATGGAAAGGCAACACACCCGGCAGCAACGGGCAAAAGCCAACAAGAGGCAAGGTACCGTTTCCGTGAATCGAAGGCAGTCAACCCGGTGGCATCGAGCGAAGGTTCAAGCTCCTTAAAGTCACCTTCCAACAACCTCGTTTCGACAAGCCAAAACACCAAGTCGTAAAAAGCAGACTCATTTGCCGGCTCATCAAGTGCCAAAGACTGACGACGTAAGCGCGCCCTAGCTCGGGCCCGAAGACTTAGAGAGGGCGCAATAAAAACCAGCCAAGAAACCGCAATACCAGCGATCGCAATCGCAGCGATCAAACTCGGGTTAACCACGCCCAACCCCTTGTATGAGTCGCCAAATGAACACAATGCCAATCAGCTGCAGGATACCAGACATCCACAGCAGGGTCTGACCCGCGTTGGTGTCCAACAACTGCGCTGAAAACCCATCGTTTAAAATAACCATGTAAGCGGCCAAACCGGGGGGAATAATCGCAAACGCTACTGCGGTGAACCGCGTTTCCGCAGTCGCTGCCATGAACTCTCGACGCAAATCCTGACGGGAACGAATGGCCTTCGCGACCTCCATCAATACAGGCCTCAATGACGAGCCAAAACGAGACGATGTTCGAAACGCAATGGCAACCTGAACCAGATCCGGTATTTGGTATAAAGCCGCGAACTCATCAATCACCCTGGTATAGTCTCGCCCTTGCCCCACCGCGTTTTTGAGCCGAAAGATTAGAGGATCAAACACCGGCGATCCGTCGCTAAACGCCGCAACAACGCTTTGTTCTACAGATCGGCCAACGGAAATAGACCGAATCATTCCGTCTAAAATGGACGGCAATTCCTCAAAAATTTGGCGTCTCTGTCGCTCAAAGGTTACCCGCCACCAAGTGACGGCGGCGGTCACGATGAAAAACAAGCCTGCGCCAGCCTCAATCCAGCCTCTGGTCATACCGATCATCAACAGTCCAATGACCGCTAGCACAGCAAGAAAGGCAGCTTTTCGCGGACTCAGCTTCACATTGGCTCTTAATAACAGGTTCTCCAAAAGGCCGCTTTTCGAGGAGGATGACGACGGCTCTTCTGCTGATCCGTCCTCCTCCAAACGCGCATAAGTTCGCTTTTTCAGAAAACTTAGCGACAAAACCTGGCCGACTACAAGTTGTAGCAGAATAACGGCAATGCCAAGGACGCCAAGCGCCAGGGATAAAAGCCATAAAAGCTGTACACTCACCCGTCGGCCTCCCCTGCATTGCTCGACAGTTCGACAAACTCATCGGATCGATACAACGTCTCCATCTTGTAGGGATCGTTTGATGTGGGTTTTAATACCATCACTTCACTGATATGCCGCCTTCCATTAGGAAGCCGCACCAGCTGTACCACTACATCGAGCGACGAGCCGATCAGACGGCCGATTGCTTTCTCTCCGGCGTCGTAGCCATTCACAGCCAACAGCGTCTCAATCCGAATGAGAGCGTCTTTCGCCGAATTTGAGTGTATTGTGCTCATAGAGCCTTCATGCCCGGTGTTCATCGCCTGCAATAACTCGATAATCTCACCAGAACGCACCTCGCCAACAATGACGCGATCAGGTCTCATCCTGAGCGCGTTGACAATCAGATCTCTGGCACTCACGCGCCCGGTTCCTTCGGTATTCGAAGGTCTTGTTTCGAGTCTGACGATATGTGGGTGGTTCAATTGCAACTCTGCTGAATCTTCAATCGTTACCAGCCGCTCATTACGCGGCACATACTGGCTCAAGAGGTTTAAAATCGTCGTTTTACCAGTGCCCGTGCCGCCACTTACTAGAAGATTCCGACGGGTCTCAACCAAAGTAATCAACAGATCAAGACACTCTCGAGTCATGCTCCCGGAGCTGATTAGCTCGTTAGCGTTAAGGTGCCGTGTGTTAAATTTGCGGATGGACATAGACGGGCCATCCAATGCAATGGGTGGGATAATCGCGTTTACCCGTGAACCATCAGGAAGACGAGCGTCGACCATCGGACTGCTTTCATCCAAACGGCGTCCAAGAGGCGCGAGAATCCTCCGAATGATGCGCAAAACATGATCATTATCGATAAATCGAGTTTGGACTTTTTGCAGAACACCCGCGACTTCCACAAACACGTCCTCTGCGCCATTCACCAGAATGTCGTTGATGCGATCGTCAGCCAGAAGAGGCTCCAGAGGCCCGAACCCGGCGACCTCATCAACCATTTCCTTACTCAATTGGTTCAGTTCACCGGCAGCCATTGGAATCCGATGTGATGCAATATACTGAGCAACCACCGATTGGATAAACGCGACAAGCTGCTGCCGGGCCACTCGCTCCACCTCAACGCCTTCCTCATCCAAACGCTCAACGACATGGTTGTGGATCTGCTTTTTTAGCTGCTGATAGTCCTCTTCCGCCCGGATGCCCATGTGTTAGGCCTCTTCCCGCACACGGCCAAAGAGACGCTTTTTCTTTGGGGCGCTTTTTCTTCGCTGGTGCTCCCGCACAAACTGAGACAACCTCTTTTGGTAAGCTGTTCGATAGGGCAACGCACTCATCGACACGCCCGCGTTGATCGAATCTAACCGGTACCGCCATTCCAATGGCAGCGCAAACCGAAAGTCACAACCCGCTGTTTTCTCAGCGTCCGGGATTGAGAGATTAGCTCGTTTTTCAAACCCATCTATACCAACGTTCACCCGGCAATTACCTTGAACGTGCGTTTTGATTAACTTTGTCAGCGCCTGGGTCCGCTGGATTTGATCGACTGTTTGATGCGTTACGATTATAATCGAACCAAGGTCCGACCCAATTGCTTTCAACCATTCCTCTGTTGCTGACTGATCAATTCTTATAATCACCTGATCGAAAAGTGAGGCAAGCTGCGTGATCGTAATGAATAAATCGGCTCCGGCATCGCCGTCCAGCTCGGTTTCGGTCACTTGCCCAGAAAGCAAACGCAATCCGGGCGCATACTCCTCTAAAGCAGTTTCGACGAAAGCACGATCAAAACCATCGCCGCGATTAATGAGGTCTTTGAGGGTTAGGCGATTCAGACTGTCATAGTAAAACGTCTGATTGTCGGTTGCATGGGTATCAATGGCCAAGACATTAGCATCGTCGGATTGATTGCAGACTTCGGTGGCAAAGTTCTGAGAAAAGAAGCGAGTGTCAACCGTATGGGCTGCCCCCAAAACCGCGGTGATATTACGCTGGGTTGAATAAGCAGTATACGGCTCTGACTCAGCCTCGGCAGAGAGCCAAACTTTCCTAATGCTCTCGACAGCCGAATCCGAGTCTTGCGAGGTAATCAAACAATCTCTTGCCCCTGTTCTCATGATATCCAACAAAAGGTCTTGGGAGATCCTTTGAGACAATCCAACTAGGCGAACTCTCGGACAGGCTTTTTGCACAGCCGCAAATGTCTTCAGAGATCGAGTGGCATCGTTTTCATCGACAGCAATGATTACGACCCGCGCCCCCGTTGCTTGGGTCAAACGAGTAACTCGAGACAGGTCCGAGGAAGTGACGCATTCAAGCTCCCATTCCATGTCCAGTACACGCTCCAGCCATACCCGCAGCCCGACATCATCGGCAACACAGATCAAGGTTTCACTCATGTCTTTCCCCTACCAGCTCAGACCGCTTTCAATCGGTTCATCGCCATCTCGGCCGTTAGTAACCATGTCTAACCACTCGGTGCTACTCTGCTCGTAGGCCTTGCCAAAGTTTCTCGCTTCTCTCGACAACTGTTTTTGAGCAGAGACAAACTTTGGAGTCACTACCATGATTAATTCCTTATCTTCAGACGCCACCCGGTCTGAGCGAAAGAATGCGCCGATGACAGGTAGGTTACCCAGCCCTGGAATTCTGTCGCTTCGATTGGTCGTGGCACGACTCACCAACCCACTAATGATAAAGCTTTCTCCGGGGGCCATTGTGACAGTCGTTTGCGTGCGTCGTATCCGCAAACCAGGCACTGCCACCCCGCCTGTGGAAACACCTGAGGTAAAATCCAATTCGCTGACCTCTGGAGCAACCTTCAAAATGATTTCGTCGTCACTGACCACCGTCGGTGTCAGCGCAAGACTGACACCAAATTCTTTGAACTCAATTTCCACCTCACCGTTATCTGACGAAACAGGTATCGGGAATTCCCCACCAGACAGAAACGTGGCGGTCTGACCGCTTAGGCTCACCAACGATGGTTCCGCAAGCGTGTAAGCAAAGCCTCCGGACTCAAGCGCATTAATAATACTCAAAGAACTTGAACCAAAGCTGAAAAGATTAAAGCCCTCTGTCGTAATACCCGTTGCACCAGCACTAGGACCGAAGCCGCGAAACCCACCCGCTCCGGGCGGCGACAGGGCAATCGTCTGACTACCGCCATTGAACAGCTTGGAGTAATAGACACCCAGCGTGTTCAGTTCCGATCGATTCACCTCGACGATCCTTATGTCAGTTTGCACCTGAGACGATATCGAACGGCGGCCACCCAAAAGTCGAGACACATTAAATTCTGTCATCTGCGGGCTCGTCTGCCCTTGCAACCAGACTCGCACAGCGGCACTGCCCGGCCCCTCAGCCGTAACCAGAACCTCGTTTTCTGCCGATGCTGTCACAGACACCACATCAGGATTGGAAGCTGACACCTTTGTCAGCGGAGCACTGAAAGCCAGGACGTGCTGCTCACCTGGTCCCATATCAATGGGTTGTTGAGCAAAGGCTAAAGCAGCGGACAAAGAACACATAAGGAATACAGCAAAACATTTCATGCTAACTTCGGCATACCTGAGCGACATTTGGTTACTGAACATAGACGCTCCTGGAACTCGAACCCTCAAACACGAGTATTTCACGCCGCTGCTCTTCGACCGCTTCTTGCTTAGGTCTCTGCTGCGGATTAGTAGCGCTCTCAGCGGGTTGCTTAGGTCTTATATCAGTCGTAAATGCCACCAAGGGCTCAGGGTTAATCTGCATCGCCTCATTGTCGACCCCAGCCGTGACAGTCGAAACTGGGTCTTCCTCTATCGGTTTCGTAGCTGCAAACGTCAATCTGGATTCGCTTAATGCAAGCGTCAGCTTCGACATGTCTGACTCGGGAATAGCCAGCACCATGGTGGGATTTCTCCTCCGCTCATCGTCATCGAGATCATCCGTGACGCTCGTTGCGCCTCGAACCGCTAAAACAGGAATGGCTGAAAATAACCGAGTGCTAACCGCAGAAGCACCGTCTTCTTCAGAAAAAGAGGCAAAGATGTCCACGGAATCTCCTGGTCGGATCAAACCACCCACGCTTGATAGGTTAGTGAGTTCAACTGCAACGGCCTTGTGCCCCCTTTCCAACAACTGTTGAACCGGATTTTGAAGCTCAAGGAGACTCCGAGAAATTGGCAATCCCTTGTCCACACGAGCGGTCAAAGGCTCGCCAAATGGCAACGACTCCAGCTCGACGAGTCCTTCCAATTCTTCGGTCGACTCGACAGCCATAACCGCGGTGCGCTCTAAAACTTCACCCGCCTGCAGAGTCTGCTTCGCTATCACATAGGTAAAAGAAGGTAACTCGGGTTCTTCCGTTGGCCTCTGCACCTGCCCCTCGGAAGCCAGGGAAGACATTTGTCTGGCAGTTCCAGGCGTATCGAGGAGTAACCCATAAACTGCCAAACTTATCGCAATGAGCGACAATACAAGCGCTGGCACAGCATGCACAAATCTAAAATTCATGAGATCCCTTCCTTAGAAAAAACGCAGGTGGCCGTTAGAGCGCGGTATTAAAAGGCAATGGTCGAACGCGCCGTTAAGTTTTGAGGAAGTGGCGGAAAAGCGCCCAAAAAGCCAAAATTCAATTGCGGCAGAAATGAGGACTCTTCTCCGTCAGCAACCAAGGTGCATTCTAATAACTCAAGACCGGAGGCTGAGCGCGTCGAACATGAGCTTTCTGCAATCCTGCTCGCAGCCAAAGCCGGGAGCTCTCCCGACAACGCTTCAAGAACCGAAGAACTGTAATTCAAAGCATCTTGGGCAAAAGCCGTTGACTGACGCCGGTCTAGTGAAAACACCGAACTCGTTGCTCGATCCACGGCAACCTGCATCTGGTACTTATTAAAAAAAAGAACGCCGTACCCTGCAGCACCGTAAATTAAGCCAACGATAACCGGGAAAATAAAAGAAATTCAAGGCTAACAACCCCTGATTCTCTGCGGCTCTTTCCCAGCTCCATCAGTACTCTCCAGCTTATCAACGACTCGCCCCAAAATTTTATTTATGTTCACTCAGGCCCTGTTCCTGAGGCGTCAGTAAACAAGCTTGAAAGAGTCGTCTGGATTTGCGTAGAAATAGTTTCATTCGAACCGACAGCCACCAAAATCAAGACAAGAATACCAGCCAACGCAATGTACTCCAGGGAAGACGCACCCTTCTGCTCGCGGCCAAGGCGCGGTTGAACAGACCGTTTGAAAATCATTTGCTTCATTTTTCATTCTCCATTCGAGTCAACTAACTGAGATTCGCGAACACCGGATCGAATAAACTCCAAATTAGTGACGCTTATCCGATAATGTATTTTGTCTTTGATAGCTTACACCGTAAACCTCAGTGCTGAAAAAAACACGCATTAGATTGCAAAAGTTTGTTAAGCAACGAGTGATTTCTGTAAGAAAGGGCTTCGCTTATCACAGGAAACATCAAGAATCTGACATCCACGCGACTACAGGTGACTGTTTTAATCACATGACTCAACAATACTGCACCTACCGGCTAGGACGCTTACGAATTTGTTGTGGTCTTGATTTGCTCAGCGGAGCAGGTTCGCGAGAGTCTGCAGCGCCAGTTCCCGGCCGATTTCATCCAGAGTAACGGTCTGCTCGACTTTCTGAAATCCGCGATCGGTGGCTTTCCACTGGCGGCCCCCGGCTTTCTCGGGCGGAACACCATTGGAGCTCAACATCACACGAACACTGCCGTCGCGAACGTCCAGAACCTGCACTTCGAATCGGTCGCTGGCAAGCTTTCGAAACACCAGTAACATGTCCGCGTGTTCGCCCAGTGCGCGCATTTCCAGCCGGCGCTGATCCGGGGAGAGGCGAGAGAACTCACCGGTTTCCAGTGCGTTATCGGTAATACGCATGATGGCCGTCCGATCCACCACCGTGACGCCGGCCTCAACCATCTGGCTGACAAGCCCACTCTGGAGTTCGAACGCCGGTCCGGCAGGGCCTGTCTGACGATTCGAGCGGTATTCACCCTGCGCTGCCGCCTGGCCCTGTGCCTGGAGATTGACGTTGCCGTCGGGTACCTCCCCATTCAGAGAGGCTCGTGTTGATACCACGCCACGGGTGTTGCTGCTCCAGTCGCTGACCTGGTCGTCGAACGCGCGATTCCAGAACACGGCCATGCGGGGTGGCTGTTCGCCGAAGGCACCTTTGAAGCGTGAGAGGATCACGTCCACGCTTTCTGTGCGCTGGGGTGCCGACCGATCTTCTTTCAGGTCTTCATCAGTCAACGGCTTCTGTGCCGGCGCCATCATCGGCGCAGCCTCATGGGTCTGGTCGGCGGCCAGGGCGAAACCCGGCGCCAGCAAGGGCACGCAGAGTGCCAGTGCAAATCGCTTCATCAGTTCAGCTCCCTGACTTCCACGCGGTATTGCAAAGGTTGCGTGCTGGTAGACAGTTCACGATAGGTGGCGATGCTGTTGGCCGGGATGGTCGAGCGCTGCCAGGTCGGTTTCACATCGGTGGGTACGCCGTCCTGATCGAAGAACTGGGTGCGGGCTTCGATCCGGTAATCGTAATCTGTGTGGTTGCGCAGAACCACGTACACCTCTGTGGTTCCGGTTGCCGTTGGCCGTTGGCCGTGCTGGACCAGTGACAGACGATAGCGTTCGCCGTCCTCCAGTTGGCCAAACCCGCGGCTCCAGGTGCGCTTCAGGTTGTAGTCGGTGAATGCCACCGAGTTCATGGTGATTGGCGCCGTGCGCTCGATCAGATCCGTGCTGCTGGCGGATTTGCCGGCACACCCGGAAAGCAGACCCACGCAGGTCGCAGCGATGGCAAGAGAAGTAATCAGTTTGTTCATTGGCTTCCTCCGGAATCCGGGCGGCGAGACGTGGCAAAGGCCAAGCCGGCCCCGCGACCATCAAATTTGAATTCGGTATTGTCGGCAAGGCCTGGCACAGGCTGACCGTTTTTATCCAGGAAACGGACAGTGACCGGATCGCCATCGGCGGCGGTTACCGGTAACAGGTGTATGGTGTCCGGCAGTCCCGCCCAGTACCGGATGTCGGCCCGGGTATTGGCGGACGCTGACATACCTTCGGCCGCAACGCTGATCAGGCTGATGGCAGCGTACCCGGCCCCGACGGCGCCGCCGGCAGCGCTACTGAAGCCGGCCAGCATGCTGTCCTGGCTGACACTGCTGAGGGTGGAGCCAACGGCGCGGGTGTTTTCCTTGAACTGGATCTGGCCCTCGACAATCCGATCGATAGCCCGACCACCGCGAGTGGCGGCCTGGAAGAAAATATCTTCCATGGGATACAGGGCTGACCATTCCTCACCGTTGCGGACCTCGGCAGCTACATCCTGGAAGTTCTTGCCACGGCGATAGACCAACTGATAGTGGCCGACGCCATCCCCGAGCTTCCGTGGGGAGGTGCCGGTTTCCACAATCAGAAGCGCGTTGTCGTCGGCTTGGGGAATCGGCGCATCCGGCCGATAGAGTTTCAGCTCCTCAAAATGCTCCCGCGCAAGTTGGTCGCTGCCCATCTGCATGGCGGACCAGCCTGCCAGGTACAACAACAGCGCGAAATCGGTGCTGTTCTGTTCTTCTTCGGCAAAGGCGTCC